>CAZLBO010000147.1:0-6207 GCA_964557725.1 uncultured Bifidobacteriales bacterium
TATTCTGACTCAAATTTGTATGAATGAATGGCGCATGATTCAGCTTCCTCGTGTTATTTATAGCACATATTCCGATATAAAAGAAAATAAAGTAGTGAATGAGAAGATTATTGAACGCTTAGAAACTTTTTCTAAAGAATTCTATACCATAGGCTCAAAACTTTTAGCTTAAAAAATAACGAATCTCTTTTTTTATTGAAGTCTCTCTTACTATTTAAGAAAATAAAGTGGGGAGACTTTTATGATCACTTTTTTTACTACTTACAAAAATTTTGATGGACATATTGGGGTTATTCAAAGAAACGCCATTCAAAGCTGGAGAAATTTAAGTCCTGAAATTGAAATTATTCTATTTGATGAAAGCTCTGTTGCAGAAGAACTTTCAAAAAAATTAAACTGCCTTTATATTCCCAAAGTAAAGAAGAATGAAAAAGGAACGCCTTTTCTTTCGGAAATGTTTTATCAGGCACAAAAAATTGCCAAGTATCCCAATTGCTGTTTTATTAATTGTGATATTATTTTAAACCATACTTTTATAGAAGCTACGCAAGCTCTCCTTAGTAAAAATTGGTCTAAGTTTCTTATGGTAGGTCTACGGTTAGATTTAGACTGGGAATTACCTGTTGATTTTACTGTTAATAAGCAGGTCGAACAACTTTATAAAGTGGCAGAAGAAAAAGGAGAGTTACACGGAGTTTCCGGAATTGATTATTTCCTTTTTTCCAAAGGTCTTTATCAGAACATACCTCCTTTTTTGGCTGGCCGTGCGGGGTTTGATAATTGGTTAATATGGAGCGCCCGCACAAAAGGGCCCGTGCTTGATGGAAGTAATAAAGTATACGCAATCCACCAGAATCATGATTACAATCATTTGAAAACAGAAAAAAAGCCTTCAAAAGTATACGAACAAACAAAGGTTATCGATAAGCTATCTGTTGAAGGAGAGGAAGGAGTTTATAATATTAAATTATTTGGAAAAAATAAGGATCGTGCATTTAACATTTTAGACTCTACTTGGAAATTTGCAGGAGATGTGATTATTCAAAAATCATCTCGAAATGAAATAAATCGATACCTAGGAAAGTTGGCGATTGTATACCCGAAGTGGAAGTGGTTTTTGAATTATTATAAACGATTTTACCGACGGTTTTTATTGCCTCAAAATTAAAACTCAAACCTTAATCGATAATCAAAAATATTCGATGTATAGGCAATTGGCTTTACATCATTAAAATATCGATAATAACGAATATAAATAGAAGTTCCTTTTAGAAAAGAATAATCTGATTTTTCTGAAACCATGCCTCTCAAGTACCAAGTCACACTAAAACCGAAACTATTTGCTTGTAGTTTTGCGAGCTTTTCATCTAATGAATAATAATTGGCCTCTGTTCTGGTTTTATAAAAATAAACAGCTGTTTGTTGGTAGTTTCTCATTTTTGCAGAGATAGAGAGGTTAGAAGTAATGTTTTTATTTATTGTAAATTCTCCCATATGTGACTTCAAACTCCAGTCATCTTGATAATAACGGTATTTAAGCAGAACAGCTCCATTAATAAGAGAGAAGTACTTTCCTAGCTTAACCCAAGCGGCACTCCTAAAACGATAATTAGGATGTATCTCATAGCTATTTACATCGACTTTACGATATGGATTACTTAAAAAGCCTTGATGGACTTCTCCCAGTGTGCCTACAATAAGGTATGATGTAGGAGAAAGTAATTGCAAAAAGGATAATTCACCCTTTTGTATCGTTTTATTCCTAAATGATAAAGCATTGGTATTTAAAAAGCCAACTCTGTCTTGAGTATATTGTGCACTAGCAGAAACCTTAAAGTTCTTTTGCCTTAAATCCTGAGTAAAATTAACTGATGCGGCTCTGGAGTCGTAATCAATTTCCTGACTCGTGTATAAATTGAACCCCATATTAGTATTAGAACCCATTTGTTGATTCATACCAAAAATAATCTGTCCGCGATTCAACTGTCGAGTATCGCTTTTTTCCCAAGTCTGACGTTCTGGCCTTGAAGCACCTGTTGTTCCATCTACTGTTCTACCTAATGCGAGTGGGGGTTCTGAAACCTGATCCATTTCAATGTCTACAGAAAGATTCGTATTTGATTTAATTGTTTTGTCCAAACTGAAGCTGGTATTCATTACTTTCGTACTATAGCGGTTATCAAACCAATAACCCGAATATTCAATTTCATCGCCTATACTTAATGCACTAAATATATAGGCTGTCACAACAAATAGAAAGAGTCCCGTTCCTTTTATTTTGAACATCCACACCCACCGCTTAAACCACCTTCGCCTCCAATGCTTCCTTCAGTAGTTGAATGTAACTTCTCCTCTGAAGATTGCTTACTCAAGCCTTCCTCTAATTCCATAATAGGGTTTGCTAAGGCCTCTCTGTCGTATGGTTTAACAACAGCACAGCCTGTCAACCATGCAAAACAAAGAACACCAAAGAGAGGAGCTCTTTTAATCCACTGTAGCATATTCATTATTTCCATTTTTGAACTTCTTTATCAATGGCCTTCATCTGAGAAAAAGAGTAACCATCAAATCGTTTTTGAAGAATCCCTTTTTTATCAATAACAAAAGCAGAAGGCATTCCCATTATATCATAATCTTTTACGACATCCTTTTTTGAGTCATAAAGAAAAATAGTATTACCTTTTATTCCTTTTCTTTCTTTATGAAATTGCAGAGCCTTCTTTTTTTTATCGTCAATATTAATAGCAAGTACAATAATATCTTTATTATTTAGAGAGAGTTTTTCTAGCTCTGGCAACGACTCTTTACATGGAGCACACCAACTTGCCCAAAAATCAATTAAAATAACCTTCCCTTTATAATCACTTAACTTAAAGTTTTTTTGATTATCCAATTGATGTAATTCAAAGTCAGGAGCCATCTCCCCTATTTGCTTTGGGGGAGACTTACCATAACCACTGTTATAAGTAAGTAGCCCAATAAGAACAAGAAATGAAAGTCTCATAGTCTTAATAGACTCCTTTATACCCTGTTGTATTACTGTATTGGATTCCCATATCAATCCACTCAATAAGTTTCAGCAAGTCTTTATTATCAGGGTGAAAGCTATTGACTCTCCCATCAGCCTTTGTCCAGAGAGTGCTATGGTCAAAGGTGCTTCCCTTATATCCATCGACTCCCCCTAATTGCTTATTATACATCACCCATATCAAAGGGCTTTTCCTAGCACCGAGTCGAGTGACATACTCTTTTCCTGTATTTTTATAATTACCTGTTTCGGTCAAAAAGTGATAAAGTTTTGAAGTGCCTTCCCCATCCATTCCATTCCCCGTAATCATTCCTGTATGCAATAGAGAGAAGCTTCCCCCTTTTGTCGCGGCTTCTGCACCATGACAGCTATTACATTTATTTTCAAAAACATTTTGAACGGTGTTTGCATTTTTTGTGCTATAGAAATCTAAGGTGTCATTTGTAACAGGGATAAAGTTATCGCCATTAGGACTAAAAGTTAGAATGTTAACGGTATTCTGAAATCCTGATTTAAACAAGACTTGCCTTGCAGTATCTTTTACGCTAAGGTCAGCACTGACAACCATATCAAAAATAATCTGATCTTTTTCATGTGCACCATGACATCCTGTACAGATTCGTTTTTCTCCAGGCATGACTTGTACCCATGTATTTTGATTGACTAACATCATTCCATTTAGATCTAATGATTGCATGTGAAGAGATTTATTTGCAGGAACCTCCATAGAGACCGATCCATCCTCACTCACAGGAGCGTACCCAATTACCTTTTTCTTTTCAAAATTAGTATTTCCAATGTTATCCCCTCTTTTGTTTCTATCTCTAGGAAGGGGAATCGCCTCAAAAATACGATAAAATCGTACTTCACCCGCTTTGCCATCTTCCAGTACCTTTTCTTTATCAGGGAAGTACTGACCATCTTTACTGCGCATATAAGCATTAGAATTAAAGAAAAAACCTGTTTATTTTTTATCTGAAATACCCTTTAATACATTAGCATCCATCTCAATAATTTTAGGAGCTGGTGAGCTTTTAACAGGCATCGCATCAAATTCATTATAATCAGGATCATTATAAACCATAGATTGGTTTTTTCCATCCTTATCCATAATATAAATACCATAATCAACTAATGGATCGTCCATACTTCCACTCACAGCTAAAGGGGACATGGATACTAAAATTCGTTCAAGTTCATTATCCATAATGGGGAAAGGACTCTTATAAAGAGCCTTGGTCGTCGCATCTCCATTGTTATTCCATTCCACTCCTTTGGGAGTGATAAAATCTAAATCAGCTTCTACCTTATTCAAATCCAAAATAGCAATCGCTCCGCCCTCATGAGGAGAATTCCTTGTCATCACAGAAACAACCACTCCTTTATCAGAGAGTTCTCGCCCTTCAAACATTGTTCGAGACCCATCGCCTGTAGGAGTGTGAGAGCCATATAAAAAGAAAAGGCCTGTACCATCTGGTTTAATAGAAAACATAGTAAACTTATTAGGGCTTCCTAAATGCTCCCAACGAGAAAAGTAAATATGACCACTTGAGTGAACAAAAGGGTTCGCATCATGACTTTGATTAAATGAGATTTGCCGTACATTACTGTTTTTTACATCTCCTGTACTTCCATTACTTCGAACACCAATATGCAATAAAGGAGACAGTCGTCGTTCATACTCATCGACTATTTGTGTGCGAGTAGAAACAAAGACTATGTTTCCGTTAGGCAGGTAAGCAGGGTCAAAATCATCCCCTACCAGAGGAGACGTAACCACTTGTAGATTTGAACCATCGCTATTCATTTCATAAATACGCCAGTTATCTTGAGAGGACTTCTTCATCGAAAAAAGTATCCTTTTTCCATCATAAGAAACTTCTGGGTCATTAGCGGCTCCTTTTCCTCCATGAAAAGCATTCGTGAGGTTGGTGAGTTTTCCATTGGGAGAAACAGGAGATAATTGATAGATATCCGTCCCTGGTCGAAACTCATCACTATTAGAGCGCATGACACTATTCTCAACTCGGTCTCCACGACTGTTGATAATAGGTTCTTTAACGAAAATAATGGAACTTTGATCTGAATGAGCCAAAATTTGGTCCCCTGGCCGTAAACAGCCTACAAGACTGATCAGTCCCATTCCAACCAATAAAACACTAATCCTTTTCAATGATATTTTAAACATGATAGTCCTCCTTTAAAAGCTTTTATCAAGAAAGCCTTTATGACAAGTTAACTCACTTTACCAGCTTATGAAATCCATTTCAAACCCTACCCCTAAATAAATATTATGGGTGACTTTATTCTCTAAAGCAATGGTTCTGGTGTAAATTTGATCTTTTACTTCATACCTAAGAGAAAATAAAGAGTGGTCATTGACCTTAATAGGGTAACGCGTGCCAAAACCCCCTGTTATTCCAATTGCTGTTTCTCCACCAATATATGCCCCTGTTACCCCCATTGTAAGAAAGTGATAAGGGTTTTTGTAATTTATATATTTATTCCTTCCCACTCGTATAACACTTTGAAGTCCATAAGTAATCAGAAGGTTTCTTTCCGTTCCTATTTGTGACTGAGTGGGTGTTTTTGACTTTGTCACTGCAGGCCCAACCCCTGCCACGGCTTCTATAAAAAAACGATCCGAATTTAAAAAATAATCATAAGTAAGCTCACTGTGCCAATTACTAGAAACGCCATCTAATGCATAAAACCCCGTTGTAATCCCAATAGCCATACTGCGACTTGTTTTTGAAGAAGAGGCCACTATTTTCTTTTTCTTAACTACAGGCTTTGTTTTCTTTAAGATCGGTTCACTTTTGATGACTTTCTCAACCTTAACAACCTTTTTTACTCTCTTTTTCTTTTTTCTTTTTGCATATACAGAAGATGTAGATAATATGAGTATGCCAATTAAACCTAGAGTACAAAATTTATTCATTTATTTATCCCTTCTATCTATAACTGAAAGAGTATGCCAATTTTACTGTAAAAGAATACAAACAATTCATCAATTTCTTGTGAGTTTTTTATCCGAGAAAATAACTGTTTCGATTCAAGTTGAAGTCCCAATTTATTTGAAAAGAAGTACTTAAGTCCTCCCCCAAAAGAAAAACCTAAAGCGGTAATAGTATTTGCATCTACTGTATTTTTAGGTACAATTAAAAACATGCCCCCCC
>CAZLBO010000148.1:0-6190 GCA_964557725.1 uncultured Bifidobacteriales bacterium
CTCGCCCTTCTATTATTTTCCTTATACATCCTTCCTGTTCAACAAAAGCTTGCAGAACCCTTATACGCCAGCAAAGGAATTGAGGGAATTAAACTCTCTGTCAATGGTATTCCGCTATTGAAACAAAAAATCAAACCCATTACTTCTGGAGACACTCTTTCCTTTTTTCATCGCAACTCAAAAGACCTCTTTTTTCAAGTCTGGTATCTTGATGACAATGGGCCTTTGCACGCTTACTTAGAAGCATCAGGAACCTCTCAAAAACTAACCCCTATCACAAAATGGAACAAGCTCTCTGCTCAAGTCATTTTAGATTCACACTGGAAAACAGAAACTATTTTTGTCCTCTCCAGCTCTAAAAATTTTAGTTCTAAAGAGGCACAAAGGCAGATTGAATCTGGTGACTCTCCCAAAATTCATTTAGAGAAATACCAACTCACTACCTCAACAAAACCAGTACTTGATTAACTCTTTATGCATCACTTCTTCTTAAACTTAACCTTTCTCTTATTGTTATTAATAAGTAGCTCCTTTTCTAATGTTCAAAGAATCGCAGTCTTCATTGGAAATAATGTTGGTTTGTCTCACGAAAGACCCCTTAAATACGCCACCCATGATGCTCAGAATTTAGCCAATGTCTTCTTTAAAACAGGAGACCTTGAACCCGATAGAGGTTATGTCTTAAAAAACAAAACCGCTACCGAAATACGTAGCGTTTTAAAAGAAGTTAATGGCCGTGTTAAAGAGATTAAAAGAACAGGTGACAAAGTGATTGCCCTAATCTATTACTCTGGACACGGAGACTCAACAGCGTTACATATAAAAGGAAAAAGGTTTGCTCTTAGCGAGTTCACTCAATTATTTGATGAACTTGAAGCCGAACTTAAATTTATGATTGTAGATGCCTGTGAATCGGGGAGTATCTTAAGAACGAAAGGGGGGAAGATTGTCTATAATTATGAAACAAAAAAGCAGGATAGTTTAAGTAACAAGGGAACCGTAGTCATCAGCTCTAGTTCTGTTGGAGAACAAGCGCAAGAGTCAGAAAACTACAAAGGGGCTGTCTTTACACACCATCTTATTAATGGACTTAACGGAGTTGCCGATTATGACAATGATAAAGAAGTCTCACTATGGGAGGCTTACCACTATGCCGATGTATCTACCCGCTCTGAAAACATCTACGGTAAAATCAACCAACAAAACCCCAACTTCGACATGGATTTAGTAGGGAAATCTGAAGTAATCCTCACAACCTTGTATAAGAACACGGGAGGGCTTCTCTTTAAATCATTTAAAAGCGCTGTTATTAATATTTACAATGGCATTAACATGACTCTAAAGGCAACCATCCATTTAACAGGTAGAGATAGTATTTATTTTCAATTACCTGCAAAAGAATATCTAGTGACCTATGAAGAAGGTTCTGCTTTTAAGGTTGCCAAAATCAACTTAAGCTCAACCCCCAACAAAACTCTTAGCCCCCATAGCTTTAGAACCTTTTCAAAATCAGAGGTTTTCCAAAAAGGAGGGAGAGTAATTACTCTTAGACCTCATGGTGCAGGCATCAGCCTCTCTCCAGGAAGCATCGGCCCTATTGAGGGCGTTTACATGTTTCACTCCAATTACCAACATAAATCATACTTCTTTAATCACTATGCTGGCTTTGGTTTTGGAAGTAAATCTCACCTTACTTTAGGAAAGGAACAGCTTTCTCAAAAAATTTTCAAGGTTTTTTATGGAATCAAAAAGCCCGTTTTAAGGTTCAACCGATTTCAATTACTTCTGGGGTCACAAGCCTCTTATTACAATATATGGCAAAACTTAAAAGACCTTCGCTTCGAGGGAAACATTAGCGAACAAAAAGGCTTACAAACAATCCCTACAAACTCAAACGCCCATTTATTTGAAACGGATGTTTCCTTTGTTTGGGAGTATTTTATTGGATACGGTGCAGAGGTTTATTTGGGGGGATCTGGGTCATTGCAATACTACATTAATGACAATGGCTCTTTTGAACTTAGCCCTTTGATAAAACCTCTCTTTGGAGTTAGTCACCGCTTTTAAAACCGCCCGTCTTTTTCTGCGGAAACAACCCAGAGCCAAGCCTTCTCTTTCGATGGTGAGAAAAGCTAAGATTAATTCTCCCTCCAAAAAATTGCGTTTCCTCTAGCTTTCCAAACAATAACTCACCTGAAACTGTTACAAATTGAGAGGTCGCAGGGCTTAGTTTAATCATAAATCCTAGGTTTGTTTGGTATCCTATAGCTTCTGTACTCTCTTGATAAAGTAATTGTGGCATAAGAGAAATAGACAATAAAAAGTTTCTATTTTGAGGTTGTACTAAAGTGTAACGAAAATATAATTTCTGAATATTACTATTTGATGATTCTTCTGTTATTCTTTTAGAGTCCAAAGCTAAACGGCTTTTGTCTTTTTCCTTCCACCTTCCGCCAAAATTCATCTCTCGGCCTTTATTCTTTCCCTGTGTTCTTAACAAATACCTAACCTGTAACAAACGCCCCTCTTGATGTGCTTCTCTATCCTTTTGATTTCTATCCTTTTCTGCGCCAAAAAAGGTGACCTTTCCCTCTACTTGCTGAAAGATTTTTTTTTGAATCAAGCTAATTTGTAATCTTAAAACAGAAAAAGAAGAAGGAAAGTTTTTGTGCCCTTTATATAACTCATAGGAGCTTGATTTAAAATAACGCCCCCCTCCCTTAACAAACCAATAATCCCATGATTTTTGAAAATGTAGCCCTGCACCCAAAGTATTTAACGGAACAATGTTCGGCTCAAAAAGTAACGATTGATCATTTGTTAAATGGTAAATAGAATTGGAGTCTTTTAAAGAGGCTTTTGAATTTAAAATAGGGAGAGACATGACGCCTGAAAGATACAAGTACTTGTCGATAAGAGCGTGACTTAAAGAAAGATACGCTGAGACAGGCTCCTTATAGGGTTCTTCTAGCATTGTTGTATTAGTCAACCGACTTTTAAATCCGAGATGAAACCAAGTGCTTGGCATAGGCTTTAAAGAGGTTCCTACATACAATTGATGTTGTTGCTGAATTTCTCCGTCATTGTCCTTTTCTCTCTGATAAGCTTCGGACTGAAGCGAAGCAAACCACATCAATGGAAAACCATCTCCTAATAACTCCTTACTCACGCCCCTTTTAGGGAAGAGAAGAAGCACGCCCATTAGGCTTGCACAAAAAGCAACCTGTTTCATTGATTCCCGTTTTAAGTGTATTTGTTATTGCTTGCCAATCTTGTCCTTCAAACATCAACGCTTCTAAACTAATCCCTATATCCGAGAACCCTTCTGCGATAAAATAATCCATTGGATCGGAGACTTCTGAGTGAAAATAATCAATGACATATATAGGCTCAGAAAAAAGAGAACTTTTATTTTTAGTAAACCGCTTAATTATTTTTTTATTGATCAGTGGCATAAAAACTTTAAAGAGTGAAGGCAGGTTCTCTTTGTCTATTTTTTTTAGATAGAGATTTTGACCATAAGAAGAGGCTTTTGTAAGGGCAAGAAGGGTGTCCTTATTGTTTTTTGCTGAAGTGGGGTGGGCTATTAGTGTTCCTGCATATAATTCTATGCGAGATTTTTTACTCTGAAACAAGGTAAACATAGCTAATTGTGCATAACAAGTAACGCCCTTTGATTGAACAGTTAACTTCTCATCCAATGCAATCACACTAAGTCTTCCATAGTTAAGCTTAATATGTGACCCACCAATAAAGGTGTAGGATGACTTTGGATACAAAATCATTTTAAAACCTGAGCCATTAATATACTTCAAGTTAAACTTTTCACTTGTCACCACCTTTGTCCCTTTCAATATATTATGAATACTATCCTCTTTAATTACTTCATCATCGTAAACAAGTTCTGCACCCATAAGAGGGTTTTTAAGGTGAAGCAAAATAGAAGGTTCTTCTTTTTCCCCCTCTAAATTAAAGTGTCTCCTAATCGAATGATGCAATAATCTTGCAATTTTACGGATCCTTAAATTCACCTCTGAATGAAAGACAAACCGTGTAATTACCACGGGTTCTTTTTTTTGATTCTCTACATATTTTAGGTAACACAAAAAGTTTTCATCCACTTTTTCTAAAGTAACAAACAACCCATTCTCATACCTTCCACGAGAGAGAGAGGGAAATATATCCTTGTTTTTTACCTGAAGATTTCGTGAATAAAAATACTTAAGACTGTCCAAAACTTGAGACCAGTTCTTCAACTTAAATTCAGGATCTTGTTTTAAAAGATCAATCAAATTTGACTGTAGAGTTTCTTTTTGATACTCATTCAAAGAGCGGCTTAATAATCCGTAATAATGTATCTGTATCTGTGTGTAGCCAATATTTTCTTCTGCCTCTTCTGAGAAGGTGACCCCCCATAAAAGAGTAACGAATAAACTTATTTTAATAGAAGAGAACAACCACCCTAAAGTTAAATGGCTCATATTGGCCATACCGCCTACACGGCACCTATTTGCTCTTCTTTCCCCCATCCTCTCTATTATCGCTTTTAGTCGCCTCGTATTTCAATATAAACAAATGGCTAACTCTCTTATTTAAGAAAAGACGAGTTTTGCCTCTAAAAGGCGGACATTCAATAGTTTGCGCGGTAAATCATTATAATAAGAGCTAGTATAATTATTATTATAAATATCAAACAAAAAAAGGAGTGAGAGATGTACGACGAACAAATGGTTTCTCCCATGAGAAAAGAATTAACCGACTCAGGTTTAGTAGAAGCAAGAACTGCCGCAGAAGTGGATGAATTAATCAAATCAAACACAACAGTACTCGCTGTGATTAACTCTGTCTGTGGCTGTGCTGCCGCCAATGCCAGGCCTGCTGTTTCATTAGCTATGGGCAATGGCAAATTACCTGTTAAGTCTTTTACCGTCTTTGCCGGAAATGACGCCGAAGCCGTAGCCAAATTACGTGAAAACTTAATTGGTTACCCGCCTTCTTCCCCTAATATCGCTTTATTTAAAAATGGCGAAGTGGTTTGCAACATTGAGCGACATGATATCGAAGGCAGAAGAGCAGAAGAGATTGCCAATGATATTATCAAAGCCTTTGATGAAAATTGTTAGAAGAAGTTAAAGTAACCAAGGTCTGGCTGGATGAAAGTGAAAACGAGTGCACGTTATGTGGAGCTTGTGAAGCGATTTGTCCAGAAGTCTTTATTGTACCTGAAAAAATGGTACTTGCCCAAGACCCAGACCTTACTTTAAAAGAAGAAATTGAAGAGTCTGCAGATAGTTGCCCTGTCGGAACCATTGCCATTGAATTCAATCACAGCGGAAACCGAGATAACCCTTTTTAGTAAAGTCACGATCTCACTTCCTCTCCCTGCAAAATAGCTGTCATACACTCATTTTAATGCTATAATTGCTGAAAATGATAAGACACAAAAGAAGCAAAAAACTAAAATGAATATTTTAGGAATCTCCGCCTATTACCACGATAGTGCCGCGGCATTAATCCAAGATGGCAAAATAATTGCGGCCGCTCAAGAAGAACGGTTTACACGGAAAAAGCACGATGCGGCCTTTCCTAAACAAGCAGTAGAGTATTGCCTCAAAGAAGGAGGGCTGACAATCGACCAAATTGATGCAGTTGCCTTTTACGACAAGCCTTTTTTAAAGTTCGAACGCATCCTCGAAACTTACCTTTCCTTTGCCCCTCGGGGGTTTTCTTCTTTTATCAAATCAATTCCTGTTTGGGTTAAGGAAAAAATCTGGATGAAGGTGCTGCTTAGCAAAGAGCTCAACTACAATGGAGAGTTTCTCTTTCCCGAGCACCATCAATCCCATGCAAGTTCTGCATTTTTCCCCTCCCCATTTAATGAGGCTGCCTTTTTAACTCTAGATGGAGTCGGAGAATGGGCAACCACCAGTTGGGGTGTAGGGACAGGAAACCAAATCACAATACAATCTGAGCTACACTTCCCTCACTCCTTAGGTTTACTTTATTCTGCTTTTACTTATTACGCAGGTTTTAAAGTCAACTCAGGAGAATACAAGCTAATGGGTTTAGCCCCTTATGGCCAACCTGTTTATAAAGACTTGATATACAGGCATTTGATTGATGTTAAAGAGGATGGTTCCTTTCGATTAAACATGAAGTACTTTGATTATTGCACAGGCTTAAAAATGAA
>CAZLBO010000149.1:0-6163 GCA_964557725.1 uncultured Bifidobacteriales bacterium
GACCCAGATCCTTTTTAACCTGCTCTGCCATTTCTGGGGGATGTGTGTAAACATCAAAAACCTTTCGGCCATCAGCAGGGTAATGGGGACGTGGGGTAATACTCCAATCCACATCTGAATACATATTGTACCACCAGAAAATTTTAGCACAGGTAAAATCAGGGTTCTTTGCTTTTAAATCCTCCCATATTTTAGGAGCTTGAACCAGTCCATCATTCTGCTTCCAAAACCCTACTTCTGCTTGATCTTTAAAATACCACCCATTAGCAACTACCCCATGTTCTGAAGGTAACTTACCTGTTACTAAACTACTCTGACTCGTGCAAGTCACCGCAGGAAAAACCTCTTTAAGGTTTGACTTCCATGATTTTTCTAAAAACTTTTTGATTCGAGGCGTGTGTTCTCCAATTAAAGAGGGAGTTAAACCGATAACACTCAATACTGCTAAATGACTCATCTCACCTCTCCTTTAAAATACGGCAACACCGTTTGCAACTCTCGGGTAATTCCCTCAGCTAAAGTCTCATTCCCTTCGGGTCGAATTCCCTTAGGTAAAACAGACCATGTATAGGTTTCTACTTCATAGTGATCCGTAAGTTGATGTTCTAAAGAATACTGCAAAGCCGACAGCATCTCTTGATGGGTCGTTTTAATCCCCTCATGTATGTACTGATCTGCAAAGAGAGGAAGGTGAAAATGCGAGCGCCAAGGTTGTTTCCAATTCTCTCTCTTACTCTTAAGAGCAAGGGGAAGATCGTCAAAATCTTCTACGGATTGGTCAGGATGAAGGATTCGAGTTTGGTGTAAAAACTTTTCTTCACAGAATAACCTGCGTGACTCCAACGATTTTCTATCGGCATCTTCGGGGAACTCAAGCCCATTAGAAAGCTGCATTTTACCAATAGGAATCTCCCATTTCTGTAATAATTTTAAAGCCTCCACTGCTCCTTCAAATTGAACGGCTTGATGACAAGTATCGTAGCACACTCCCAAAAAGGTCTGTATTTCCTCCTGAGTCACCCGTTTAAAATGACCTCTCATTCTCTCCCAAAAATCAACGACCTCATGGGTTCGCTCCAGAACACAACCTGGTTCAGGCTCTAGGCAAAGTCTTATTTCTTTTCCTGTCTTTTCTCTCACGGCCCTAAGATGCTCGACCATCTGCTCTAAATTCTCTAAGGCAAGAGCTTCCTCCCCCTTTTCCCAATTCTTTTTCCAACCCAAAGGAAGAGTCGAAATACTTCCTTTTTCTTCTCTAGCAGGCATAAGTTGAGCTAAAAGGGTTGCACAGCCCTTCGTGTAATCTAATCTCTCTTTTTGAGACCATTTGGGTAGATAAACCTGTGTCTTGACCACTTTTTGATGAAAATTCCCATAAGGAAAGCCATTAAATGTGACCGTTGATAGGTTATTTTTTTGTAATAAATCGGCAGTTTTTAGTACTTCATCGGACTTTTCATGTAGAATTTCATGAATTAGGCGATTATTAAACCAAAGCCCCAAGCTAAATTGATCTAATTTTAGTAGGTTCCTTATTTTTGGTCCGAAGTAGGAAATAGTATCTTTCCATTGGGGCAATGAATCAAGAGGATGGACATTTGTACAGTAAGTTAAAATAGGCATGTAGGTAATACTAATTATTCTGAAAGCATTAGTGTAGAGAGATGGATAGAAGAGTTCAAAACAACGATGACATTTCGCCTGAACTGGCGGACATTCATACCAATGAGGGGTGTAAAGCTTTAACCAGCCCCCTTAAAGGCCATATGCCTATTTATTTTGGATCAGGTGCCATCAGCTGTCTATCTAACATCATTGAAAAATTAAACCCTGATAAAATTTTTATTCTTTCTGATACCCATGTTTATAAGCTCCACGGAACCAAACTTTTAAAAAGCCTTTCTTCGACAATACCTGTTCAAGAGATTTTAATCCCACCAGGCGAGTCACAAAAATCTCTGGTTAATTTAGAGAAAATTTCTGAGCAACTTTTTAAAAAGGGTGCTTCTCGTGATTCTCTGATTTTAAATTTTGGAGGGGGCGTTCTTTTGAATATCGGTGGATTAGCTGCAAGCTTAATTTATCGAGGCATTCGCTTTATACAAATCCCTACCACGTTAATGTCTCAATCAGATGTTATTATCTCTAATAAACAAACCATCAATTTTGCCCACGGTAAAAACCGTTTTGGCGTTTTTTCTACTCCCAAGGCTACTGTTGCAGATCCTGATTGGTTAAGTACGGAGCCCACACGGCAGATCAATGCCGCCATGGTAGAGTATTGCAAAAATGCCATCATACTAGGAGCGGAGCATTATGAACGGGTCACCCATGTCATGTCTGAGTCCCCCATTCCTTTTTCTTCTTTTCCTCAAATCATTAAAGATGCCCTTAAACAGAAGTTTATTATTGGAGAAAAAGACCCTATTGAAAAGACATCGGCTCTTATTCTTGAGTACGGACATACGGTAGGTCATGCCTTAGAGTACCTTTCTCAAGACAAGCTCCTCCATGGGGAAGCTGTTTATTACGGAATGAAGGTCGCAGCCCAACTCTCTTTTAAAATGGGAATTCTCCCTCAATCAGAGTTAGATAAACAAAACCTTTTGTTGAGTAACCTTACTCAAATTCCCCCTATTCCAAATAATATCCAATTAAATGATTTACTTCAGGCTGTTCAAAATGATAACAAAAAGTCTGGCACACAAATCCAATTTATTCTCCTCTCTAAAATTGGAGAAATGCACAAAAACAACAATTCCTATCTCACCCCTGTTCAACCCGAATTACTCAAATCTGTTTTAGAAGAATCTCTCTATGCTATGTTATAGTACAGGCTCTCTCCCCCCTTTTAAAGATTTCCAACAACTTGTTGACTTGTTAAAAGACTCTCCCTTTTCTGGAATAGAGTTAGTGATTACACCCGAGTTCCTCACCCAATGGAAAGATAAAGACTACTGGACAAAAAGTTTAAGAACCTTACTTGAAAATGGTTTTTGTATTCGTAATATACATATGGGCTTTCCCACTCTTTTATCTAGTACCCCCCATAGCCCCGGCATAGGAGCGAAACAATCGGAACAGAGAGAACAAAAATTAGAAGCTATCAAAAAATCCATAGAAATCGCTTTCTTTTTAGAGGCTCCTCACTTTACAGTCACCACAGGAATGCTGGACAATTTAACTCCTCTACACCTCCAAGAGAAATGGGTTTACGACTCTATGGAAATAATTGTTGAAATGGCCGATCACCGACTAATCGTAGGGATTGAACAAGAACCCGAACATATTATTCACTCCACAGAACAACTACTCACCTTGTGTAAAAAGTTTAAGGGAAAAGTTAAGGCTAACTTTGACATTGGACACAGTCAGGTTTTAAAGGAAAATATTGAAGAATCCCTTCAATCTCTATTCCCTTATCTATACAACCTTCATTTCGAAGATATTAAAAAAAATATTCATCAACACTTATTATTTGGCGAAGGCGAAATTGATTTTTTGCCCTTATTTACTCTATTAAAGAAGCTAAATTATAAAGGCGACATGACCCCCGATCTTTACCCTTTTACCGATCAACATGTTAAAGCCCTCAAAGCTTCAGCCACTTTTTTCAAACACCACTCTCTCCCCCCTCTTTAACAACAAAGACATCCTGTGAATCTTAAACTCAGCTCCATTACTCTTTTAGTCCGTGATTTAGACAAAGCTGTTGAATTTTATACTGAAGTTTTACCTTTTCGCCTCAAAACAACAGGCTATAAAAACGCTCAACTTCACTATGTACAAATTGGAACAGGTAAATTTAGGGATTCGGAGATTCAATTGAAATTAGCCGAAACAGAAGCCGAAAAAAAAGTTATCGGAAAACAATCTGCAGACTCCCCCTTCTTAACTCTTGAATCTACTGATTGTGAAAAAGATTTTAAGGAGTTTCAATTAAATAGTCACCTTGTCCTAAGTGAATTTATTCACAACTCTTTTTCCATGAAAGATGTATCTGGAAATCAAATAAAAATAATTCAGGCTAAACCATACGACACTTATTCCATTTAAATAGAACAAGTGCCGTAATAGAAAAGGTACCTAACTAACTTTAAAGAAGTGTCTTATTTAACTGTCAGTACTTTTACTTTAGCACTTCCTATGACGGACTTATCTACATAACCCATCGCACCTTTAGTTCCTTCGACAAAGGCAACCATGTCCTTTGGAGAATGCTCAGGAGGTGCAACGCCTTTACCTTTAATCGCTTGCGCCACCCAGTACTTCTTATATTTCTTAGGCTTCATTTTAACAAAAGACTTGAGAAAGTCCTTTTTTAAGGACTCACCCTCAGGAAGGTCAGCAATAGATACCTTAGTCCCCCCCCAACTTGTCACTTTACCTTTGTATTTAAACGAAGATTACCACCAAAAAAAAATGAATGCTATAAATTTCTATCCTCTTTTTATGCTTGAATTCAAGCTTTTGCTAACACTAACTTCGAAGAATTCTTGACTTACTTTAAAAGTGCGAGAAACTTAATCAAATAATGAAAAATCAAAATTACCTCTGTACTAGGTAAAGGCAGTATTTTTAAAGTTACTATTCCTTATTAAACAGAGTCTCTTGTAGTAACACCGAAAAGCGACGACGAAAAGACCCTTTAGCCTTTCTCCCGCTCGCTTCCACCTTTAGATCCCTCAGCAAAACTTGTAAATAAACAAACCATTCTTGTTTAAAAGAAGACTCCCACTCAAAGGCTAAAAAGTAAAGAGCATCTTGGTAAATATTTTTCACCTTCTCAGTCAATGCTTTAGGTTTCGTAAAAGGGCTTTGAGTCAATGGCAACAACATTTTTACTTCTTTAGGCCAATTCAAATCTATACAAGACTTTTTCCAAGTCCTTAGGGGTTCTTCATCTATCAACAAGCCTTTTAATAAAGAAAGATAAAATTTATCCGTGTTCAATAACCCTGTGGGGTTCAAAAGGTAACCTGTTAGCCCATCGACAGTCTTCTTGGTTCGCCCCATCAAAGGACCCATAAAAAAACGTGTCGGACAATAATCATTCGCATAATAATTATCCCAGAAAAGGACTCGAGGAAAGAGCTTTAGAATGGCTTTCATGTTTTTTTGATTCACCGTAGGGGTTATCACATGAGTTCCCGTCCAAAATACAGAGACCTCTTTAGGAAAGTCCTGTGACAAGTCCTTTAAATAGCTGGCATCTTTATTCAGTTCATCCGCATAGACCGTAGGGCAATACCACACCGATACTCTCTCTTTTTTCGATAGTTCTTCTGCAAACCGCTTTATTAATTGATTATGAGCAGCACCTAATGAAGTAAAAGACTTTTGATTTTTTGGCGGTAAGCTCAAAGGAACGTCATCCATTAACAAGGCGATACCAGAAGCGCCCTTCTTTAAGACCTTAAAACATTTATGAATAAGTAAAGCATAGTCGTCCTCACTCGTATAATCAAAGCTCAACCCAGGTGCGATGGAATACACAACTTTTACCTTTTTCTTTTGAGCATAGCCAGTAAACCTCTTAAACTCTCTCAACCAAGCTTCCGAATAAGGCTCCTTCCATCTTAGACGATGGTAAACATCTTCTTTAGGGGCGTAAACATAAGTATCTAACCCTAATTGACTTAAATGATCTACCAACTCACAGCGTTCGCTCCAAGTAAGTGACTTGCCGTAATACCCTTCAAGATAACCTGTATTTTTTTTTATTCTCATGTGCTTCCCTTCAGACAATAGTTATTTTAACCCCATCAGGGAATGTTTTTTATGAGTTGTTACAATCTATTTTTAAGAATCAAAATAAGCCTCTTTGCCTTATGTTTATCGACACCCCTCTGGAGTCAAAAAACAACGGTGAAAGTAATCACCGAAACCCTTACCTTTGGCTTACAAAAAAATAGTGTGGGGCTTTCCCGACCCCTCCCTACTCCTGCTGGTTTGGGCTTGATTCTCTGGTTCCACGGAGGAATGAACTCTTCAAAAATGGATAAAGGAAAAACAGCTTATTTACCCTTATCGTCTTTTGCTGACTCTACCCGCTTTATTTTTGCCAGTCCTTCCGCTTACCGTCAACAAAACTGGCTCTCTCCCCCATCTATGATAAATGTAACAAACCTTGTGAACCATTTAATTAAAACCTACCACCTTG
>CAZLBO010000150.1:0-6158 GCA_964557725.1 uncultured Bifidobacteriales bacterium
CTAGCCCAGAGGTAATCAGCTTGAGCTCCTCTTTCAGCCGCTCAATTTGGGCAATAGCATCGGCTAAGTTTGCTTCCGTAAGGGTGACAAGGGTTTCATCCAGCTTCTTTCCTAAGCGAGAGAGCTTCCGGGAGGCCTCGATTCGAGACAGGGTTTCGCTTGTTCGAACGTCTGGAGAGGTTTCCCCCTCCACGTCTGCAAATATATTTTGAAGATCTTCATAGAGGCTTTCACGACTGGGCGAGGCTGTTTCCAAGGGGCTTGTCTGAGGATCGGCAGAGGCGTCAAAGGCCAAAGACAAAGAAAGGGCGAAAAGAGAAAGGTGAATAAATTTACGCATAATGAGGGTCATCACTTTTTGGTTATGAAAGACCCTCCCCCTGAAAATTAAGCGCATTCAGGAGTTTGAATCTTTACTGGATTCATCAATGAAATTTGAAAAGTTCTATAAAAAGGGGGCCGGCAAAAACCGGCCCCCAGGATACAGGGAAAGTTACAAGGGGGTGGAGACCCCTTTGTAACGTACAGACGATCGAGGGGATGGGAAGTTCCCCGTCGACCGCGTTTTCACTTGCCCAGGGAGAGCGGGCGAGGAAACTCGGGTTCTCAAACGCAAAGCGTTGAGAATGCATTTTGTGAAGGGTTCTTGTGTTTTATAGCCACTTTGTGCTATGTTCTCTTTGTACATGAGACTTAGGTCTCCTTTGTTAGAAAAAGCGCCCAAGTGCCTGCAAAGCTTTAGGGCGCTTTTTTTATGCCTAATATTCAGAGAAATTCCGGTCCTCCCAAAACCTCTCCACTTACCTGTTTCTGCAATCTTTCAGTATCTGACTGCGTTATAACGGTTATAGGATAAACAAACACAACTGTCAATAATTAATTTTCATATTCCGGATCATTTCTTGTTTTAGTTTTGTTTTTTGATATTGTATCTTTTATGAAGAAACTCTCCAAATTTTATTACTGCCTCTATGTCTTTAACTGTCGATCTAAATATATAATATAAGTCTACTATCCTTCCCTTCTCTCTTGGAAAAATGTCTACTAATTCAACACCCATCTCTTCTAAAAATTCCCCGCCAGACAAAATAATCCCCAAACCAGCTTCAGCGGCTTTTAATAAAGCAACTGAAGAGTTTAGATTAAGATAAGCTTTTCTTCGGGTTTTCTTTCCCACAAGAAATCTATCAACATCCCCAAACGAAGCTTTTTCCCCATTAGAAAAAGAAATTAGTTGATGGTTATTTAAATCTTCCGATTTTTTAATGTATCCGTGTTTTTTTATATATTCTTTACTTGCATAAAATTTTAAGTTGTAGCTTTTAATATATATTTTTTCTAGTTTTTCGTATCTATTGCTTAAAGGACCAATGATAACATCAGACATAAACTCTATTTTATCTAAAGGTTGGTTTGTAGATAAAATATTGAAATTAACTTTTGGGTATTTTAACAAAAACTCTATTATATCTTCCGTTAACCAAGAGTTTATAGCTCCGGTCGATGTATGAATTTTAATCTCCCCAACGCCCCCTCTTTTCCCTCCATCAAGCTCTTCTCTTAATTCTCTATCCACCTCTATAATTTTTTTAGAAGCATTGATAACGGCTTCTCCAGCGGCAGTTAAAACAACTCCTTTCTTGTTCCTTATCATTAGTTTGTAACCGTAGTCTTTCTCCATTTTAGAAACTCTAGATGTAACCGAAGAACTGGAAATTTTCATTATTTCTCCAGCTTTCTTCAAGCTTCCGCAATCTATAATCTCTTTTAAAAGCTTAAAGTCCTCAGTATCCACATAAATCCCTTTCTTGTTTTATTAAATTAAATTATAATTTAGTTTAGTTTAATTGAAGTGTTTTTTAAAGGTAGAAAAACTCATGAGAAAAATTTATATAGAGCCAAAAGTAAGTTTTGTAGCTTTTATAATGAGACTTAAAAACTCTGTAGCTCCAACAAAGTAGCTGTGATTTTTCCCCTTTATTTTCTCTACAATGGATAACCCTATAACCGGCGTTACCTCCCCTAAAATGGCCAAGAGGATTCCAAAGGTCATGTAAACGCAACATTAACCAAAACACTAGACGGAAGATCTGTTATAGGGGAGAATTTAATTTAAGGGAAATATGATCAGTTCCTGAAAAATTTCAGGCTGCTCTGCTAACAAAATCTCCACGCGCCGATTCAGATACCAAACAAATAGAGACGCTCGTCTCCCTTACGTTCCTCTCGACAAATATACTTCAAGGCACAAGCCAAATGATGATTCAGGTCCCAATAATGTTCTGTGGCATGAACTAGATCTTTTGGTTCGCTTTTATCGGAGAAGGAGATTTCAACGGGTGTTGGAACGAAGAAATTTTTAGTAATGTTAATTTCCCCCTGTCGTGATTTGAATGGTTTTACCAACATTAGCGCAGAGGTTTTTGAGGAGGCTCCCATATTTGGTGGAAATCTGTTCCGCTGCGAACGCACTCTGGCCTTTGAGAAGGACCTGATACTCGTGTTCTTTGAATAGGGTTCCTGAAAACCAGCTTCCATATCCCCCTGCCCCGACTTTTTCCAAAAGGGTGAGGCGAAGATTTTTAAGGGTCTGAGACTCTTGCAACCCTTCAATTTGTTTTTCGAGGTCGCTGCGAGAGTTTTTAATTATTTCTTTGGCGCTTCTAAAGGTTTTTTTGATGCCAAGGGCTCCCTGTTTTATTTTAGCAACCGTTTCCTCTCTGATCACCCAAACCAGCCAGGCTTTAAAGGTTCCAACCTTTCCCATCAAAAACTCACTGGAGGAAACAGACTCGCAGTAAGAGGTCCAGAGATCTAGAGAATTTGAAAATTGGGTTTTAAAAGCAGATAAAAGTTTTTTAGCGAAGTGTTCTGTGATCTTAGGAGTGGGAACGGCTCCCTCTGTTTTTTCCTTCCAAACCCGCACCATACGCTGAACTGTTTCCCAAGATTTTTTATCCAAGTCTCCCCTACCCTCTTTTTTAATTTTCAAAAGATTTAAACTTCCAACTTCCTTTTTGGAATTTTGATCTAAGGGGGATTTAGGGGGATATAAACTATTATTTGTTTTATCTGTAACTATCGAGACGCAATCCGACCCGCAATTCACAGCTAAATTTTTTTGTTCTCCCCTACTCTTCTTGGAAGTTTTCATTGGAAGATGAGGGTTCTGAAAATAGAAGGTAATTTTTCTCAAGCGATCAAAATAAGAGGCAAAAGGTTTCCCTTCAAAAGGATCAAGTTTTTCACCAAAAGATTTCTTTGAGCTATAAGAAGCACAAAGAGTTTTCAGATATTTACGCAGGGTATTTTCTGTGACTTTAAGTTCCTCACACCAAGAGTCACCCTTTCGATACCAGGGGTGTTCACAGGGGGCTAAGAATTTATAAAAGCCGTCTCCTGACTTAGAATGCCAGAAGTTTAATTGTTTAAAGAGCACAAACGAGTGTTTGCTCACTCCAGTCAAGGTGTTCATTTTTTACTCCATCATTGATGGCTGAACGCGAACAAAACCTTGACCCTTAGCAATAAAACTGCTAAATTATTTTTGGAATTGATCGGTTGCGTGGTTCGTCCGCGCAGCCTTTCTTTTTACTTTTTCCCTATTCTCCTACTTCATATCCCATCCTTTCGAGACGATCTACAATGGCTTGAATGATCCAAGACGTTCTTGATGTTTTAACTTTCGAACGATCTTTATCAACCAGAGATATAATTTCTTGGTCCACCTTTAGTGATATCATCTTTTCTTTATGGTCCACAGATCACAAGGCCTTTTCAAGCTAATTCTAATCAACTAATGTGGACTTTATCATGACATTAATACCGTGTAAATACAAAAAAATACCCAGTGATATTTTTGAGAGGGAGACATTTATGGATTATACATAAACCCTTGGAATTTGTATGCATAGAGAACTACCCTATGAGGTTTTTTTTATTTTTCCGTTCGACTTTTCGTACGATTCTACTTCTGCTAAAAGCATATCTTTAACTACATCTTTAATGAGTTTTCTTTCCCAATATGAGATGCTTTTAATTTTTTCTTGAAGGTCGTTTGGAAGGATATATGTAACCCTTGATTCTTGAAAAGTAGTTTGAGGGGCTCTTTCCACAGTAACCTTAGGAGTTGAGATTGGAGCAAGCTCCTCTCCTAATAAAGAATCAAATCCCTTTTTAAAATCTTTTTTTCCAGACATCTTTAAGTGACCCTTCTTTCCAAAAGCTCTTCACATAAAGCCTTATAGTCCTGGGCTCCCTTGGAATTTTTATTATATAAGAAAATATCCTGACCATTAGCTGGGGCCTCAGCCAAGGCTATATTGTTAGATATTTTAGTTTTAAGTAATTTGTCTTTGTAGTGTTCTCCAACACTGTCTGCCACATTGCGATTTAGAATTTTTCTAGAGTCGAACTGCGTTAAAAACACAGCCCCTATGTGTAGTTTTTTGTTAAGCCTGCGTGCAACCTTATCTATTACGGTTGTTAATTTTGTAAGGCCTCTCATTGCGAGATACTCAGATTGTAGCGGAATAATAACGGCATCTGATGCTGTCAGCGCATTAATGGTTAGGAGCCCAAGAGACGGTGGGCAATCGATGAATATATAATCAAAGCTATCTTTTATTCCATCCAAGATATCCGCAAGAATTTTTTCTCTACCTGCCTCTGAAGACAATTCCATCTCAGAGGCAGAAAGGTCTAACGATGAGGGAACAAGGTACAAATTTTCTTTGTACTTTATTGGTTGGATTGGTTCGTCCCCTCGTAGATTTTCATAAATTGTGGGCGAATTTTCTTTTGTTGCTAAGCTCTGTGTTAGGTTGGCTTGTGGATCAAGGTCAATGAGTAAAACTTTTTTGCCTTTTGATGCAAAGCCAGCACCTATATTAATGGTAGAGGTTGTTTTTCCAACTCCGCCTTTGTGGTTACTGACGGAAATTATTTTGACCATTTTGTTTGTCCTCTAATAAATGCTGAGTTTGAGTTTACAAAGTTTTCTTTGTTTGTCAATGTTACCAAGTAATATTTGTTTTGTGTGTGTCCTGTGATTTCTGGATAAACCTTGTTTGTTGAGTGTGTTATCTGCATTGCTTCTTCTGTTTTTGAAGTAAGTCTTGGTTTCTTTGTTTACTCAGATTGTTGGGTGTGCCTTGTTTTTTGTGTGTACGGGGGTTTTTAAGTGTCCTGTGGTTTCTGGGCAAACTTTGTTTGTTGAGCGTGCTGGGTATGTTGTCTGCATTGCTTCTTCTGTTTTTGAAGTAAGTCTTGGTTTCTTTGTTTACTCGGGTTGTTGGGTGTGTCTTGTTTTTTGTGTGTACAAGGGTTTTTATGTTTGTTTGTCTATGGGTCATAGGTCACACTCTTTTTCATGGGAAAAAAAAGAGTGAATACATAAAAAAAGGCAGGGATCTAAAAAATAGGCTCAAGGTATAGGAAAGAAGATCTGGCATTGTCATTCTCCCTGAGTCTCCCCCTCAGGGAGAATGATTCTAATATTAAAGTCTTTGACTTGCCTTTAAGAACATGGCACATGGCCCTTTGATTAAGAGGGCCTCCTGTGTTTTAGAAAAGGGACATGTTCATTTTTGAAAAGAGAACAAAGGTTTCAAAAAAACGGGTTTCCCCACACAGGAGGCCTATTAGAAACTTCATCTAGAAAGTATCTGTCACCGCCATCGTTATTAGGACTTTTCCACGACGTGGAGGGAAGAGCTTGAGTCCATCTGTTCTCCCTCTTTTTCGTGTCTTGGGAACCCTCTCTCAGGAGAGTTAAGATGTTTTTACAATATGGAGAGGACTGCTCACCTCAATTTTTTTGATATCGACTTCGGAGAGGCCCGTAATTTTGGAAATAAAAGGAACGTCTGTTCCTTCTTTGAGAAGTGCGAGGACTATTTCTTCTTTGCCTTCCTTAAGGCCTTTGGCTTCTCCTTCTTTCAGGCCCTCATGATATCTCTTTTTGAGGGTGTTGGTTTCGATGCGGAGCCACTTGAGACGGCTTTCATAAGCTTCCCGCTCCGTGTCATCGAGGTTGATGTGATGGAGTACATCGAGTGCCTTTTTAAGCTCCGGGTTGTCAAGCTGAGGAGGTAAGGATTTTTCATTCATTAAATCATGACGTGTGAGGAAAGAAGACCAGACATCCAAGGAGTTTT
>CAZLBO010000151.1:0-6120 GCA_964557725.1 uncultured Bifidobacteriales bacterium
TTTAAAAGCAAAACCTAATAAAGTTATTTTTTTGTTGGCGACGGTGTTAAACATATTACTCAACATAGTTTTAACAAATCGGTGCTCTTGCCATTCATTGATTTTAACTACAGATTCCCAGTAATCTGCCACTTCTTGTAAATTAAAGTTTCTACAAATGTAAACTAAGTTTAAAATATCTTTTTTAAAACATGAACCACCAAACCCTACACTGGGTTTTAAAAATTTAGATCCTATACGACTATCCATTCCAATTGCATAAGCCACTTCATCTACATCGGCTTCTGTAGCCTCGCAAAGAGCTGAGATAGAATTAATAGAAGAAATTCTCTGGGCTAAAAAGGCATTAGCAACTAATTTGGATAATTCAGCACTCCAGACATTGGATTCAATAATCTGTTCCTTTGCAATCCAAGTGGCGTAAATATCGACAATTGTTGTTCTTGCTAATCTCCCTTTTTCTGTTTCACGAGAGCCAATCAATACTCTGTCAGGGTTTTCTAAATCGGTAACAGCTGTTCCTTCAGCCAAAAATTCGGGGTTAGAGATAACATCAAAGTGCACTCCTTTTTCATTGGCCATTAAGATTCGTTCCATAGCTTCTGCAGTGCGAACAGGGAGAGTTGATTTTTCAATAATAATTTTATTAGAGTCCGAGTTTTCTACAATTTGATGGGCTGTCTTTTCCCAATACTGTAAATCTGCAGCCATGCCAGCGCCTTCTCCAAAGGTTTTGGTGGGGGTATGAACAGCCACAAAAATAATATCAGCTTCCTGAATGCCTTTGTTGACTTCTGTTGAGAAGAATAAGTTTCGACCGCGGGCAGTTTTAACGACTTCTAATAACCCTGGTTCATAAATTGGTAAATTATCAGACTCCCAAGCGGCAATTCGCTTTTTATTGATATCAACCACGGTAACTTTAAGATGTGGGCATTTGGCAGCAATCATAGCCATGGTTGGGCCACCGACATAACCTGCACCGATACATAAGATGTTTTTTTTAAAGCTCATATTTATCCATTCTATTTTAAAACTTACTCATTTTAAGAATAATAATTGTTGCCCCTGAATTGTGTTTTTCTTGGTATGAATTTTCAATTTTATTTCTCCATATTGTCCTAATATTTTGTGACAATTGCGAGAAAATGGTGGCTTGCCCTTGTTTTGCGAGTCCATGAATGACTCGTAAACTTTTGTAGCGGCTTTTACATAAGGCTTGAAATAAGCATTCGACTTCCACCATGGCTTCATCTACGGCGTAACCGTGTAAATCAATCTCCATATCAACAGGGCTATCGTTAAAAATTCGTTCTCTTTTTTTGAAAACAGGCTTCTTTTGAGAGGGGAGAGAGGAGTGAAGCTCTTCATCCTTTTTCATAACGGGGTGAGAGTTAACCCATTCCATTTGAAAAGCTCGTTTTTCCTCTTCATTCATGTTTCCACTCATAGTTAAAAAATTCAGGTTTATTTTTTAAAAAGTAAAAGATTGTGCTGTAATAAGGGTGGTTAATGTCCCATTGCTCGTCTTTTTCTCGTTGGCCGTATTTTTTGCCTGAATTTTGGACAGAGAGTTTGCGATTGATTTTCCTTAAAAAATTAACCATGTATTGCTTTTTTTGAGTCGCTTTTCGTTTGACTTTGCTCTCTTCTCTTTCCTTTTTAAATAAAGGGGGCCAGTCAATTTCATAACCTGATTTACTCAAAAACTGAATCAAGCCTGTGGTTACAAAAAGAGGGTGAGAAGAAAGTAAAAGAGCGAGTTGGGTGAGTATTTCTGCATCTAATTCTCTGGTAAACCCCTTGGCGTGGGCCGTTTCATGGCAAAGGGCTTGAATGCGCCAGAAATGGGTAGTGGGTAAGTCTTTAGAACTTACTAATGCGATTTCACTTGTTAGTGGGTCATGGTATGCAGGCCCTCCGTAACTCAACCCTAAAAGTCTTGTGAGTCCCGATTGTTCTTTAATGCGTTTAACGGTTCGGCCTTTGGGTAAATCTAATATGTGAAGAAGGGAATCCAGCAAAAGGTTACAAGTTTTCAGCACTTCTGTTTCATCCAAGTTTTTGTATAGATCTTTGGTAAAGGCGTGTGAAAGCGTGTCCTTTAAAAGAGGAACAAGAGAGTCCATCGTGGCTTCAGAAATAGGTAGCTGATGACCGCGTAGGTGGAGGGCGGTTCTGTTGTATGTGGGAAAGGGCGAAAAGGGAGTGACTCCTTGGCCGGTAGCTAAAAGCAATAAGAGAATAGGGCCAAAAATAAAGTATAGCCATTTGGTTCCCCAAAAAGACTTCTGGAGTGGAGAAGATTCAGGAGAAAGTAACTTTTTGAAATAGGTATAAACTCGTTTGAACACCAAAAGAGTAAAGAGCAGGCCTATCCATGTTAGCCCTTCTGTGTATTGGAGAGAACTTGAGTCAACAAGGCTTCCTTTAAAGGTGGACAAAGGGTACCCGATGGCTTCCCAATAAGTATTAAAAAAAGAAGAACTGATAGCTAAACCCTAACATGACTAAAATTAAGGAACAAACTATTAAATACACTGGATGAAGGGGCGTTTTATTTTGCAACTGACTTGCAAAATAAGTGTCGAGAACCTATTCTTGCGCCATGAATGTGCATATTATTGCTTTGGGACTTTTGTTCGGTAGTTTACTGGGGATATTACTTGGTGTGATTCCCCGTGAGAAGCTGTCGAAAATTTTTGGGCATCAAGTAGAAGAGTATCTGTTTATCTTTACTTCAGGCTTATTTTTAGGCTCAGTGATTTCAGTCGTCGGGGGAGAATTTTTAGAGTTCGATCTTTCCTTTTTTCTTTTTTACGCTGTGGGCTTAGGTGTTGGTTGGATTTCGGGGAGAGGGAAGTTACCCAGTAACCCTTGTTGTAGTCCTTGTATCGATCATTGGGAATTAGGCTTGCTGTCTATCCTCTCTATTTCTTTTTGCTCCTTTAGCGATGGTATTTTTATTGGCTTGGTCATGCCTAGTGTGTTTTCTGTGTTGTTTATGGCTATGTGGTTACATAAGTTAACGGTTTCATTTTTGTTGATGACCCTCGTTAAAATGGCGCCTTTTTCTCGCTCTCAAAAAATAGGGGTCGCGGTTTTGTTTATGGCTTTGACTCCTGTAATAATCTATAGCTCACAAGTTTTTGATCATTACCTCGAAGGCTTAAAAACCCCTTTGTTGGCTTTGAGTAGTGGCATTTTAAGCTATGTAATGGTTTCTGGTTTATGGCCTACCCTACGGCATTATCACAAAAAGGGTGAAGTTTCAAAATGGGCTTTTTATGGCCTTTTTATAGGGGCTTTGTTGCTGGGAAGTATGCACTTGTTTCTGCACCTACAGCCCGATCACATCCATTAAATCCCCCAACTGCACAGCATCTTCGGCGTTACTTTCCCCCTCGAGTATCTGGATACACTTCGGGGGAAAGTGCCTTGAATCTACTGTACATTTGGGGGATTTAACTTTATTAGGAGTGGTTTGAATGCCTGTCATTTTTTTGTTGAAGGTTTCTCATTTTTATCCATGGTTGAAAGCTTCAAGCCTGTCATTCCAGGTTAGCCTAAGCGTTGAAGGTCATTTGATAAATACTTGATTGTATCGGCAACTCCCTCTTCTAGGGAGAAAGTAGCGGCTTTTGTGCCTGTGGCTTGGAACTTTGCCATTTCTGCTTGAGTGTAATACTGGTATTTTTCTCGCAAGTGTTTAGGCATGGGAATAAACTCAATTTCAGGGGGTTTGTTTAAAGCTGAAAAGACAGCGGTAACTAAATCAACCCAGCTTCTTGCTTTGCCTGTCCCAATGTTATATAAGCCTCCAGCAAGTTTTTGTTCATAGCAAGCCCAAGTCATTTCCACGGCATCTTTAACATAGATGAAATCTCTTAGTTGCTCTCCATCTCCATAATCTTCTCGGTGAGATTTGAAAAGTTGAACCTTGCCCTTTTCCATTATTTGTTCAAAAGCTTTATGAACCACACTGCGCATATCTCCTTTGTGATATTCATTGCAACCGTATACATTAAAATACTTAAGACCAATCAGTTTATCGGCGTAGCCATTATGCTCAGCCCATAAGTCAAACATCTGTTTCGAATAGCCATACATGTTGAGGGGGCGTAATTTCTGAATATTTTGTTTGTCATCTTGATAGCCAAACTCTCCCTCTCCATAAGTTGCGGCAGAGGAAGCGTAGATAAAAGCACAGTTATTTTGGACTGCCCATTGGGCTAGCTTTTTAGTGTAGAGAAAGTTGTTGTTTACAAGGTAAGAGGCATCTCGTTCTGTTGTTGCAGAGCAAGCACCTAAGTGAAAAATAGCTTCTATTTTAGGATTACTTTTTAAGTATTCTAAAAAGTCATTTTTTTCTTGATAGTCTGTGTATGCTAAGGAAACAAGATTTTTCCATTTTTCAGAGGTTCCCAGTTGATCGACAAGTAGTAAATCGGTAATTCCTTTTTGATTGAGATGCCAAGCCAAACTACTTCCTATAAATCCTGCTGCCCCTGTAATTACAATCATACTGTTCCTTTTATTTTTCTTTTCTAGTAAAGGTTAATTCATCGCAAATGAATTCTCAATCCTTGCTTCTATATACTAAAATGAGAGAATAGAATGTCAAAAGTTAATGGTGGATTAGGTTGGAAAGCCGTGTTCCATTAATGTACATTTAAACGCCTAAATCGAAGGTCAGTATAGATGAATAAAAAGAAACATGTGATTATTTCAGGGATTCAGGGGTCTGGTAAAGGTACTCAAGCACGTTTATTAGAAAAAAAGTTTGGATGGGTGCACATTGGAACAGGGGCCCTTTGTCGTTGGCACTTAACACATCGCACGACTTATGGAAAAGAGCTTAAGGCGATCAACCAAGGAAGCTTGGCTGCGGATGATTTGATGAAACGATTACTCGAAAGACGCTTAGAGGTGCATAACCCTGAATATGAATTTCTTTTAGATGGGTTCCCTCGAAATAAAGCTCAAATGGAGTATTTATTTGAACGATATGATTTTAAAGCCGTTGTCTTTCTTGATCTAGACCAAGAATTTGCCATGCAAAGAGCACAAAGTCGAGTGGATGGAAAGCAGGTGAGAAAAGATGACAATGAGGCAGGGTTAAAAAGGCGTTTTGAGTTGTTTTATGAGCATACAGAGCCTTTAACCAAAATTTATGCGGACATGGGGATTTTACACCGAGTAAATGCAAAAGCACCTATTGAGACCGTTCAAAAAAGAATTGTAGATTCCTTAGAGAAGGTGGGGATTGTATAGCTCTTTTTAAAGAGCTTCTTTTGAGAGTCCAAAAAGTTGAATTTTGTGGTATTTGAGTTTGAAATTCTTTTTCTTGGCAATTTTAAGAAGTAATTCTTCTAATTCGGGTGCGACGACTTCTTCGACTTTTCCTGATTCTTGACAAATAAGGTGGATATGGTTGCATTCGCCTAATGCTAATTCATAATGGGAATGGCCATGGCCAAAATCGGCTTCTATTAATATTCCTGCGTCTCTTAGTTGTCGGAGGCTGCGATAAATAGTTGCTCGTGAGACTTTTTTATCAGCTTTCTGCGTTTCAAAATGCAACTCATCCGCACTAAAATGGTCTTCTTGCTCAAAGATACTCTCTAAAATGAGATGCCTTTCCTTTGTGAAAAACATCCCGTTTTTTTTTAGGTAAGATGCAAAAATAGTTTTAGCTTCTTCTAAAATTTTTTCCTTGGACTTTTTGATAATTTTCCTTAGTTTGTAGTAAAATCAAGATATTGAGACCATAACTATAAAAAAATAACACTTCCTACCCCTTAATAATTTGAAAATGATTATTTTAGCTTCAGAATGTTTGGGTTGGATTACAAGGAGTAGTATTTAAAGAATGGATTTTCTTTTTTCACACAGTTCGAAAATTATATTAATAGCTCATCTGTTGATTGTGATCGGGTTTGGACAAAGAGTAACTTACTTAAATGATGACACGGAGTCACCGCAAAATAGTGATGTTGAATCGACAGAAGAGTCGGCTTTCGAAGAGACTGTAACTCAAGTTAAAATTAGAGATATTGCTTCTGAAGAGTTTTCTATGACCGATGAAGAAGAAGGCGGGGCAGGAAAAGGGCAGAAACG
>CAZLBO010000152.1:0-6114 GCA_964557725.1 uncultured Bifidobacteriales bacterium
ATACATAGAATTTGTTTTTCAAAAGAAGGGTTTCTATTCTCAGAATTTGATAAAATATTTTTAGATATATTTGAAAAAAAAGCCCCACTCTATTCTGAAATTGTTCGCTTACTAATTAGTGGGCCCTTAGAGTCTAATGAGATTGCACATGCACTTAAAAAAAGCCCCACAGGTGGATTATCAAATATTTTATCTACCCTTGTTGCTTCTGGGTTTGTCATTCGAGAATACACTTCAAAAATTTCAGGTAAACAACGGAGTCAAAGCCGCTACCGCTTGCGAGATAATTATTTAAGGTTTTACCTCAAATACATTGAACCCGTTAAATCTAAAATTGAAAAAGGGCTCTATCAAAATATTCATCTTGAGAATATGAAAAACTGGGACACGATTATGGGATTACAATTAGAAAATCTTGTCCACAACAATATTCATCTTATTTTATCCTTATTAGAAATACCCTATGAATCTATCATAAGTGCTTCTCCTTATTTTCAAAAAAGGACTCAATTACAAAAGGCTTGCCAAGTGGATCTATTAATTGATACAAAGTATTCTGCCTATATCTGCGAAGTTAAATATCGAAAAAAAATAGGTTCTGAAATCATTCCTGAAATGGAAGAAAAAATAAAACGATTGAAAATTCCTAAGCTAAAATCTTTTCGCCCCGTACTTATTTATTTAGGTGAATTATCCCAAGAGGTCAAACAATCTAACATTTTCTCCCATTTGATCCCCTTGGAAAGCCTATTGAGTTAATTCGATGGGAAATAGCCTCCTATTTCAACCTTTCTCTCTAAAAAGGTCGCATATTTTTAACTCTATCGGAAATATGACTGCAATATCTCCATTTGAAGTAAAAATATTGGACTTTATTCTAAAATAAACTTATTCTGATAAAATGAAAACGTACCCTAGAATCTTACAACGTTTTGAAGAAAACGCCTTCTTATTTGGCCCAAGGGGCACAGGTAAATCCACATGGCTCAAACTAACTTATCCCCAAGCCATTTATATTGATTTACTCGACTCGGAAACTTATCGGTTTTATTCGTCAAGGCCTGAACGAGTTTCTGATCTCCCCATTAACCACCCCAAAAGCAATTGCTTTATTATTGATGAAGTTCAAAAAATCCCTGAATTACTATCAAACATACATCGACTTATTGAGGGCAATAAAACAATACAATTTATTTTAACAGGATCTAGCAGTCGTAAGTTAAAAAAAACAGGGGTTGACCTACTCGGAGGTAGAGCTTTAAAAAAACATTTTCACCCCTTATGTGCCTATGAAATGGGCGATGATTTTAAATTGATCACAGCATTAACCCTTGGAATGGTTCCTTTAGTTATTACTTCTAAGTCTCCAGTAGAAGTTCAAAAGAGCTACATTGATTTATACATCAATGAAGAAGTAAAACAAGAGGGTTTAACCCGTAATATAGGGGGGTTTAATCGTTTTTTAGAAATCATCAGCCTCTCTCAAGGGTCTACTCTTAACTTAGCAGAAGTTTCAAGAGATTGTGAGATCAAACGAAATACCGTCGATTCATACATATCTATTCTAGAAGATTTACTCATCGCCATAAGAATCCCCATCTTTCAAAAAAGAATAAAGCGAGCCTTAGTTAAAAATACAAAGTTTTATTTTTTTGACTGTGGAGTTTTTCAAGGTATTCGTCCCAAAGGGCCTCTTGATGACACATCTTCAATCAAGGGTATCGCATTAGAAACATTAGTCATGCAACATTTAAGGGCATGGATTGACTACTCAAACAAAAAGGTAACCCTCCATTATTGGAGAACAAGAGGGGGAACAGAAGTAGATTTTATTTTGTATGGAGAGGGAGTTTTTTATGCCATAGAAGTAAAAAGTACTTTAGCCCCAAGAAGTAAAGACACTAGGGGTTTAAAGGAATTTAAAAAGGATTACCCCGAAGTCACCCCTCTTCTTTTGTACCAAGGCCAAGAATCAAAAATAAGAGAGGGCATCCACTGGGTTCCCATAGAAAATTTTTTAAAAGGGCTACACCCTCAAAGACCATTTGTGGAGCATCTTCTATAAGGCATAAACGAATATGTAAATAGCTCTTATTTTCCATAACTCAACCAGAATCTGTCTCACTGCCTCCCCTTTTTATTATTTTTCACTGCCTAAACCTTGAAGGAGAACTTTGCCTTGAAAACACTGGAAGAAGTAAAAGAACTAGCCAAACAGGGCAATGCGATTCCCATTTATAAGGAATTACTCGCAGATTTGGAAACACCTATTTCTGCTTTGCTAAAGCTATCTAAGAATTCTGAAAATATCTTTTTACTCGAAAGCGTTGAAGGGGGAGAAAAAATAGCCCGATTTTCTTTTTTGGGAAAGACCCCACTCTACACCTTTGCCGCTAAAAAAAACAAAATTCGTATTTTTGGCCTAACGGATAAAGAGTATGAAGGAGAGCCCCTCACCGAGCTCAAAAAGTTTTTCGCTCAATTTAAAGGAGTCCCCGACAAAAACCTTCCCAACTTTGCAGGAGGAGGTGTGGGATATATCGCTTATGACGCTATTCGATTAATTGAGGATATTCCCGATACAGGAATTGATGATTTTAATTTAGATGATATACATATTGGCGTTTATGAATCATTTATCGTTTTTGATAACATCAAACATAAAATATACCTCGTTTCAAATGTCATGCCCGATATTTACGAAGGTGTAGACAACGCCTACAAAGTAGCAACCAATAACATTCGTCATTTAGAAGAAGAACTCTCTGCCCCCTTACAAGTTCCCCCTCGAAAGAACCCCGCTCCTGTCCAATGGGAATCGAACTTTACTCCTCAGGCTTTTCAAAAGTCTGTAGAAAAATGCCGAGAGTATATTTTAGCAGGAGATGCTTTTCAAATTGTCCTCTCCCAACGATTTACCGCTCAAATAGAATCGGACCCTATTACCATCTATCGTTCTCTGCGATCCATTAACCCCTCTCCCTATATGTATTACCTTAAGTTTAATGGGTTAGAAATAGTAGGAGCCTCCCCCGAGCTACTTGTTAAAGTCAATGAACAAAAAGTAGAGACTCGCCCCATTGCAGGCTCCCGTCCTAGGGGAGAAACAGAAGAGCAGGATCAAGAAAATGTAGAGGACTTACTCAAGGATAAAAAAGAACGCGCCGAGCACATTATGTTAGTGGACTTAGGGCGGAATGATATGGGACGTGTTTCCGAATATGGAACAGTTAAAGTCAATCAGTTTATGGAAGTAGAAAAATACAGCCATATCATGCACATTGTTTCAAGTGTTGAGGGGCAGTTAAGACCTGAGTTTCATTGTTTAGATGCTCTTATGGCTTGCTTCCCTGCGGGAACCCTTTCTGGTGCTCCTAAAATTAGAGCCATGCAGATTATTGATGAACTTGAACCTCACAAAAGAGGTATATATGGAGGGGCTATCTGTTACTTGGACTTTAACGGAAACTTAGATTCTTGTATTGCTATCCGTACTATGATCATCAAAGACAAACAAGCCTATGTACAAGCTGGTGCTGGTCTCGTCGCAGACTCTGTACCCCAAACCGAATATGAAGAAACCATTCACAAAGCGGCCTCTATTAGAAACGCTGTGGATAAAGCGAGGGATATCTAATGATACTGGTAATTGACAACTTTGATTCCTTCACTTACAACCTTGTTCAATACATTGGGGAAATAAATTCTGATATTGAAGTCTATCGCAACAATACACTTTCTGCTGAAGAAATTTATCAGAAAAAACCGTCTCATATTATTGTTTCTCCAGGCCCTTGCACCCCTACGGAAGCGGGGGTCTCTGTTGAGACCATCAAAAACCTACCCAGCTCTATCCCTCTATTGGGTGTTTGCCTTGGGCATCAGTCCATTGCCCAAGCCTTTGGCGGTAAAATCATCCGCGCCCCTTATGTGATGCATGGTAAAACTTCTCCTATTTTAGCCCAAGACTGTCCTTTGTTTAACAACATACCCACCCCTTTTATTGCCACACGTTATCATTCCTTAATTGTTGAACGAGAAAGCTTACCCAATGAACTTGAAATAAAAGCAGAAACAGAAGATGGTATCATCATGGCTTTACAGCACAAACAGAAGAAAATATTTGGCATTCAATTTCACCCTGAGTCGATATTAACAGAACAGGGAAAGACCATTATCAATAACTTTTTAAAAATTAAAGGCTAACCATGTTTACATCTATATTGGGAAAGATCCTCGACAATCAAGACCTCACCCGTGAGGAAATCAAAACGGCGTTAGAACTGATTATGAAGGGAGAATGCACCAACGCGCAAATAGGTGCTTTTTTAGCCGCCTTGCGGTGTAAAGGAGAGACTATTGAAGAAATTACAGGAGCCGTCGAAGTCCTTCGTTCAAAATCGACCCCCGTCCCCACTTCGGTTAAAGGCTTAGTCGATACCTGCGGAACAGGAGGAGACAACTCAGGAAGTTATAACATCAGTACGACCAGTGCTCTTATTGCTGCTGCCGCAGGAGTGCCTGTTGCCAAACACGGCAACAAGGCGATGAGTAGTTCTTGTGGAAGTGCCAATGTCCTGCAAGAACTAGGGCTCAACACCAACCTCACACCCGAACAAGTAGGGCAGTCGGTTGATCAACATAGCATCGGATTTTTATTTGCAATGAACTTGCACCCAGCTATGAAGTACGTCGGTCCTGTCCGAATGGAAATGGGACAACGAACCATCTTTAATTTACTTGGGCCAATGCTCAACCCCGCAGGAGCTAAACGTCAAATTTTTGGGGTATATCACCCTCAACTCACAGAAAAGTTAGCCAATGTTTTACAAAAAACAGGCTCCGAACATGTTTTAGTCGTTGCAGGTCTAGACGGCCTTGATGAGCTCTCTCTGACCTCTCCCACTAAAGTTACAGAGTTAAAAAACAACACCCTCACCACCTACGAGGTCACTCCTGAACAGTTTGGTTTTAAAACTTGTAGCCGAGAAGATCTTTTAGGAGGAAGTCCTCAAAAAAACGCCCAAATCATTAAAAATATTTTAGCAGGAGAAAAAGGCCCCAAAAGGGATATTGCCGTTTTAAATGCAGGAGCCGCTCTCTATGTAGGGGGCAAGGCCAAAGACATACAAGAAGGAGTCCGATTGGCAGAGCAAGCCATTGATTCAAACAAAGCTTTAGAAACCTTAGAAGCTTTTGTTTCTTTTTCAAACCAATTTTAAAACCAAAAGAAAAAACATGGAATCTATTTTAGAAAAAATTATTACTTCAAGATTAATTGACATCAAAAGAGACAAGGCCCTTGTGTCTCTACACGACATCACCACATTAGCGGAGGAGTTGCCCCCCCCTTCTCATGATTTTTTGAAAACCCTTTCTACTCCTGCTCCCCATGGAATTCATGTAATTGCCGAAGTAAAAAAAGCCTCTCCTTCTAAGGGTGTTTTGACAGAAAACTTTCACCCTGTAAAAATAGCCACCGATTACCAAAAAGGAGGCGCCTCTTGCCTCTCTGTATTAACAGAAGAAAAATTCTTTTTAGGAAGCAACCAATACTTACAAGATATTGCCCAGTCTGTGAGCCTTCCTTTATTGAGAAAAGATTTTATTGTTGATGCCTATCAAATCTACCAAGCTAAAATTTTAGGTGCCAGTGCTTTTCTCCTTATTGTGGATTGCTTAAAACCACAGCAGATCAAAGAGTTTATTCAGTTAGGAACTCATTTAGGGCTCACCGCTCTTGTAGAAGTCCACCGAGAAGAGGAAGTGAATATTGCACTCGACCAAGGCGCAAAAATAATAGGTATTAACAACCGAAACCTCCGCACCTTTGAAACTTCACTAAATGTCACTTTTAATTTAAGGGGGAAAATCCCCAAAGGCATTGTGGTTGTTTCTGAATCGGGAATTAAAACGGCTAAGGATTTAAAGCAGTTACAAGAGCATCAAGTAGATGCCGTGCTAGTAGGAGAGAGCTTAATGAGAGAAACGGAAAATATTGTGACTAATTTAGAGAAATTGTTGGCTGGATAGACTGGTCAAACAGTTTTGGTCAACAAAGAATATAATTTGTGATTGATATAATAATTTCCTGTCCCTAGCTTTTTCTTAATT
>CAZLBO010000153.1:0-6108 GCA_964557725.1 uncultured Bifidobacteriales bacterium
GTCGAAGTTTTTATTCTCACCGATAGAAAAGACACCACTAAAGCAGAAGCTGCCCTCCAAAGAGGTGCACACTCTTTTCTCGTTCGCCCGATTAATGTCGATGTATTGCAAACTCTAACTCGTAAGGTAATTTCTCGCTCTATCACAAGAAAAAACCACCGCATCTTGGAAGAACATGTAATGGTGGACTTACTAGGCTCAACACCTACCATGGAAAAAATTCTCAACACCATTGCCAAGGTTGCTCCCACTAACAGCAGTATTTTGGTGGAAGGAGAAACAGGAACAGGCAAAGAATTTATTTCAAACCTTATCCATCGATTAAGTAACCGCCCTGAAGAACCATTTGTTGCTCTTAACTGTGGGGCCATTCCTGAAAATTTAATGGAAGCCGAATTGTTTGGTGCCAAAAAAGGTGCCTACACGGGCTCTGTGGCCGATAGAAAAGGCTTATTTGAAGAAGCAGAACATGGCACACTTTTTCTCGATGAAATAGGAGAACTTCCTCCCTCTCTTCAAGTCAAATTACTTCGGTTTTTGCAGGACAAAGAAATACGCAAGGTAGGCGATACTGAATCCCGTTACATTGATGTTCGCATTATTGCTGCCACCAATAAAAACCTCAAACAGGCAGTAGCAGACGGAAGTTTTAGAGAAGACCTTTATTATCGACTCAATGTTTTTCTACTTCACCTCCCCCCCTTAAGAGACCGCAAGCAAGCCCTCCCCCACCTTATTCGTTTTTTTGTAAAGAAGTTTACCACAGAAAATAACACTTCTATCAAAGGGATTGCCAAAGATGCTGAAGTTATTTTACTCAACTATAATTATCCAGGAAACATTAGAGAGCTGGAAAATATACTTGAGCATGCTATTGTGCTTTGCGAAGGCGAATACATTCTCAAGGCTCACCTTCCTGAAAGTATTCTACAGGATATGAATCCTGAATCCATTCTGTCTCTCCCTCACTCCAATGACGTGACTTCTACGAATAACGCGATTCACAGTTTAAGCGAGATTGAGAAAAGGCATATTCTTCATGCTTTACAAACTTTGGACAACAACCAAACAGAAGTTGCTCGGCGTTTAGGTATTTCTCGTTCTACTCTTTGGAGAAAGATAAAGGATCACGGCATTACGGTTTGAACAAAGTCCTTGCACAAAGTTAAGAGTTTTAAATAAAGTCCTTGCACAAAGTTAATAATTGTCTATAATAATGGCATGAAAAGACTTATCCATCAACAACTCGTTCACTGGAAAAATACACCGAGTCGAAAACCCTTAATACTAAAAGGTGCAAGACAAGTAGGGAAAACATGGATTTTAAACGAATTTGGAAAAAATGAATTTCCACAATCCCATTACTTCAACTTTGAAAAAAGCCCTAAATTACGGAAAATATTTGACGAGGAACTTTCTGCCCACCATTTAATCACAGAACTAGAGCTCTTTCAAAATAAAAGAATCGATATTCAAAAAGATTTAATTGTATTAGATGAAATTCAGTCATGTGCCAATGCCATCACCTCTTTAAAATACTTTAATGAAGAGACCCCCCAACTTGCTCTGTGTGCTGCGGGTTCTTTAATAGGACTTCACCTTTCTGAAGGCTCTTTTCCTGTAGGCAAGGTTTCTTTTATGGAAATGTACCCTTTGACATTTGAAGAGTTTCTCCTCGCTTTAGAGCAAACTAGGCTTCATGAACTTTTAATAAATCATTCCTTTAGTTCCGCCTTTTCAATTACAGCCCATGATAAATTATGGGAGTTATGGAAAAGCTATTTAATTGTAGGAGGAATGCCAGAAGTCATCAATGCATACATAAAAAAAAGAACACATCCTTTGGATGCCTTTACCACTGCACGTATAACCCAAGGTGAACTCATCCTCTCCTACCTTTCTGACATGGCAAAACACTCAGGAAAAACAAATGCTTTACATATTGAACAGCTTTGGAGAAACATCCCCCATCAACTATCCACCACTCAAGATGGTAGTTCTCAAAAATTCAAATTCAAAGAAGCAATTATAGGCCTAAGAGGTTACCATCAATTGAGCAGTCCTTTGAGCTGGCTTGAAAATACAGGCCTTATCTTAAAAACCTCCATTATTAAAAAGCCCGAAAAACCACTAAATGCTTATGCAAAAGAAAACCTCTTTAAAGAGTATTTTTTTGATGTAGGATTACTCGGTTCTATGTGTGATTTAGCTCCACAAACTATTTGGCAATATCAATTTGGCTCATACAAAGGTTATCTCGCCGAAAATTATGTTGCTCAAGAGATACGTGCTGCTACAAATAAAAATCTCTACTGTTGGATGGGGCGAACTTCTGAGGTTGAATTTATACTTGATACACCCGAGGCACTCATCCCCTGCGAAGTCAAATCAGGTTGGGTTACTCAATCCAAAAGCTTAAAGGTTTATATAGAAAAATACAACCCACCATATAGTCTTATCTTAAGTGGAAACAACAAGACATCTTCTTCTAAAAAAATAAACCTACCCCTGTATGCTATTGGGAGTTATTTAAATTCTTTTCCAAAATGAATAGACTCAAGTGTCAATCCCGCGTTTAAATACACCTTATGAGCATCCGTTCGCTGTATCCCAGAGTCTAAAGAAATATGTTTGCAGTTATTTTCTTTTTTCACAGGAAAAAGAGACGTCCACTTCACTTTTACTCCAGTAATTACTTTAGGTATACCAAATTCTGATACCCGATTAAAAGAATGGTACAATCTACCCTGAAGGCGGGACATAGAATGACAAAGGATTTACCAGCGGGAACACTTATCTCTAATCGGTTTCAATTGCGAAAGCAACTGGGGGTGGGGAGTTTAGGCACAAGCTACTTAGCACAAGACCAAGCACAAGATAATCGAGAGATAGTTTTGACATTAATTGAGCCACAACTCTATAAGCGAACAGGTTTTATTAATACTTTTACTCTTTTAACTCACCATTCTCGAACACTCACCCACCGAGATTTTGAACCCATACAAGAAGTAGAATTAAGCCCTAATCACTTTTACTACACTCAAAACTTTATTCCGGGGCTCACTCTTCGTCTGTGGATGCTGGAGACTCTTGATTTTAATGAAAGACTTTCAAAAGGGCTTCTCTACCTCTCTCGAATAGAAGAGTCACTGGCAAGGCTACATAAAGTAGGCCATTATGGAAGTCTAAAACCTGAAAACTGTTACATCCATGGACAACACATTACACTCACACATAATTGGAACACAGCTTTTATCCCTGTCTCTGTTTACAAAACAAACCCTGCGGCTAATCGTTACTTAACCTACATGGCTCCCGAGCTTAAAAAAAATGGAGCAAGCCTTTCTCCTGCCAGCGATTACTATACATTAGGTGTTTTATTGCATGAAATTTTAATGGGAAAACCCCCAGGAAAAACACCTCTTATCCCCAGTGAGCAATCAAAGTATTATTCTACTCAAGTAGACACTTACCTCGCCTCCTTATTACATCACCGACCCAGTTTAAGATGTTCCGATTCAGGAACATGGAAAAAAACGTTGCGAGGAATTTGCTCGGAATTAGAAAACATTATCAATTTAAACATCAATCTTTCTTTTGATGAAGAACCCTCGCCTCTAGAAACACCCATGGCAAACACCCATTCAGAAGCGGAAGAGACCGAGAATTCCGAATATATCAAAAACTTTATTGAGCAAGTACAGTCTCCTAAGGCAATGACACAAAGTACGACCTCACTTGCTTACCACCGCCTAAATGAACTTGAAAAAAACAATGCACCTCTCACTGCAACTCTTCCGAAGTCATCCCAAGAGCTTAATAATGAAAATTTAGAACCAATAGATGACAACGATTTTGAAATTTCCCATATTATGGATAATGAACCCATTCCTGCACCTATCCCTCCTAAAATAGCGAGTGATAAGCTCCCTTGGTGGATCAAAGGGGTGGTGTATTTAGTGGCAAGCAGTGTGGTGGGGGCTGCTATTCTTTTAGGGGTTTTTGCATCGACATCATGGAAGTAATTTTAAAAAATTTAGAAAACTTTAAATATGGGGATTCCAAAACATTTTCTTATCAAGAAGGCGATGTGACTCGTGAAGGCTTTTTAATTAAAGTTCAAGAAGGCTACAGGGCTTATGTTAACAATTGCCCCCATTGGAACACCCCCTTAGAAATGGGAGAGGGTAACTTTTTTAACGAGAGAATTAACCGTATTTCCTGCCAAGTACATGGAGCGGCCTTTAACTTAGAAACAGGGGATTGCGAAGGAGGGCCATGTATGGGAGATTCACTTCAAACCTTGCTTTTAGAAGTCTCTAGCGATAGTCACTGTGTAACTATCACGACCCCTGATTAATCTGGCGAGCCTTCCACGCCAAACTAGCCCAACCTGCTAGCAACAAAAGCCCTCCCACAGGGGTAATCGCTCCCAGTATAGTTAAACCCGTGAGACTCAATCCATACAAGCTTCCCGAAAAAACAAATAGACCAGACAAAAAGAGCCATGCACTCTTATTAAAAAGGGGAGGCCTCCCTATTTGATAAAAACCAATTCCCAACAAAACAAGGGTATGAACAAAATGATAAAAAACGGCTGTATGATAGATTTCTAAAAGTTTAGGGGTTAAATAGTCCTTAAGTCCATGAGCCCCAAAAGCCCCTAGTGCAACAGCTAAAAAACCAGAACAAGCACTAACCACCAACCAATTCACAATCTATCTCTCCCGATTTCCATTCATTGAAAATAACGAGGCCAAATGCCCCTTTATTATTGATACAATATTATTCGAAATCATAGACTTGAACTTTTTGCCATTTGTCTTCATTCTTGCGAATAAAATCTTTGTGTGCTTCAATGTCTTGATAAATATCCTGACCTGCTTTATCTGCAAACACAACTGTTAGACCATAAGAATAAGTTCTATCTACCACAGGGCGGTGGGTGTCTGCTGGAGTTCCGATAAACCCATGAGTTACCGTTTCAACTTCTGTGAGAGTCTTAAGCCCTGCCTCAAAGTCTTTTAAATCGTCTTGGCTTAAGCCCGGTTTTAACCAAAAATAAACAGAGTGTACAAACATGATTTCCCTTTTTAATATGAAGTTCAAAGATAGTTTTTTCCATCCTTTCCTTCATTTTATCTCCTTCCTCTCTTTTACCTACTTTTAAACGCTCATTATTTTAAGAAAACCCCTCCTCATTCAAGATTATTTGCTCATTTCAGCCTCTAATATTACATTTTACATGATAACAGGTAATTTTTGTTCTAACAGATAAAGGGAGATTCGTCTAATGGCTAATAATATTGATTCCGTACTCAAAGAAAACCGAAGGTTTAAGCCCAGTGCTGAATTCGTTCAACAAGCTCACATTTCCTCCATAGAGCAATATCAAGAGATGTACAAAGAGTCCATCGAAAATCCAGAAAAATTTTGGGGCGATGTCGCTTCTGAATTACATTGGTTTAAAAAATGGGATAGAGTCCGCAACTGGGACAACCCTCCCCATGCAAAATGGTTTGAAGGAGGTAAAACTAATCTTTCTTACAATTGCTTAGACAAACACCTCACAACAGACAAAAAAACAAAAACAGCGATTCTTTGGGAAGGGGAACCTGAAGGAGAACGCCTCTCCTACACTTACGAGGAGCTTCATCAAGAAGTATGTAAATTTGCTAATGTTTTAAAAGCACAAGGCATACAAAAAGGCGATGTCATCGCTATCTATTTACCAATGATTCCCGAATTAGCGATTGCCATGTTAGCTTGTGCTCGTATTGGTGCTATTCACTCTATTATATTTGCAGGGTTCAGTAGCCCTGCCTTAGTCGACCGCATCAACGATGCCCAATGTAAAATGGTCATTACTTCTGACGGTGCCTTCCGCCGAGGAAAAGTCTTAGATCTTTTTAGCATTGTAGATGAAGCTTTAAAGTCGACCCCCTCCATTGAGAAGTGCCTTGTTGTCCAACGCACCAAAAATGACACTCAATTTACAGAAGGCAGAGACATTTGGTATCACCAAGCTGTCGAAGGCATGAGTGCCGATTGCCCTGCGGAAGAACTCGATGCAGAAGACCCTTTATTTATTCTCTATACATCGGGAAG
>CAZLBO010000154.1:0-2834 GCA_964557725.1 uncultured Bifidobacteriales bacterium
ATCCAAATCATTTCTTTCATTACTAAACCTGATTCATAAGTCATTTTTGAATAAACTTCTTTTTGTTTTTCTTTTGTTAGGTTATGCAACATTCCACTAACAGCCTGTTCAAATGTAGGCTTTACTATGTTATTTTTTAAATGTTTTACTTTATTAACCCACTTAACTGTTTTTCTACTTTCTGACGGAGGTATCATTCCGTAATTTGCAGGTGGTGCAATTAAAATCATTTTACTTATTAGCCCTTCCATTGCTAATCTTTGAGCAATTACACAACCCATTGAATGAGCAACTACTGTTGGTGGATTTTTAAATGTTTTTAGAATCCCTCTAATTTGATTTACATAATCCTCCATACTTACACCAATTAATGAATCGTTTTGTTCAACAGTGTGATAGCTGAAAGTGGGTGAAATTGCATTAAACCCAAGTTCAGAAAAATAAGCTTCATAGTTACCCCAAACACTACCTGTTGACCAGGCTCCGTGAATAAAAACTATATCTTTAGTAAGTGTGTGTTTTTGTGCCGCACCGATTACACTTATCAAAAAAATGCTAAAAATCAATATACCTGTCTTCATAATATTATACCTAAAATGTTAATGAAATAATTATGAAGCAAAAGTAGTATGAGGCGTATCTACTTTTCATTGACCTATGATAAGAAATACTATTGGCTAATATTCTTTCTAATTCGGCTTAATGATTCAGGTGTAACATTCAAATATGATGCGATTAAGTATTGAGGAACTCTTTGAAGCAATGTTGGCTTGTCTTTAATGAGTTTTTTATATCGTGTTTTAGCATCATCAAGCATTAATGATGTTGCTTTTTTGTGCCAATTTTTAAATAATGACTCTGCAATTACCCTTCCAACTCTCTCAAATGAGTGTTTTTGATTGTATAAATCATCTAAGTCTTTCTTAGTAATCACTAACAATTCGGAAGTTTCAAGGCATTTCACATCCTTTTCAGCAGGTTTGCTATCAAGGAAGTTCTTATAATCGGAAATAAAATCATACTCTAAAGAAAATTCATCAACAACATCGACACCTTTTTTGTTATACAAACAAACCAAGCACCCCTTTAATACAAACCCTATCTCATCAGCACATTCGCCTTCTTTTATAAAGCATTCACCTTTCTTAAATTTTTTAAGTGAAAATTTCTCAATAAAAGTTTCCAATTCATCCGAGTCTAATGGTAAAAAATCACTAAAATATGCTTTTATTTTTTCATTCATATTGACTAACATAATCTCACTTGAATACTCCGTTAAATAACTCACACGCCCCATTCTTTCATCTATTTCTTAAAATTATTTTCTATATACTCAGAGAACTTTGCCGTATGATAATAAGGGATATTCAACAAACCAAACTTTTTGCCCCTTAATGTTACCCCTTCTTCTACCGAAAATTTCCCGCCATACACCCTGATTCCAATATCCTGTGATGAACAATCCATAAATTGGTGAAGCGACCGCAGGCGACCTGTAGCCCCTGATTTAACTTCTAAAGGAATCAACCTGGATCCTTTTTGCACAAGATAATCAACCTCTGCATTGGATTGAGATTTTTCTCGCACCCAAAAATTTAACCGACTTAATGGCGAGTGATCCATGGCAAATAATTCTTGACCTACAATATGCTCTGCAATTCTTCCCGAATAAACAGCACTAATCTCCTTACTCTCAAAAAGGGCTTCTTGCATACCTGCAAAATAATTAACTAAACCCGTATCTAATAAGTGAAGCCTAGGAGAACGCTTAACATTAGGAGTAAGCGTAAGTTCACATGAAGTTGTCGGGTGAACAACTTGAAACAAAAATGCTTTCTCTAAAATTGCTAATGCTTCACGAACATCTTTTGCCTTATAGTTAGAGTCACCAAACCCGCCATATTTAATTCTTGATCCCGCCCTCACCATGGCACTTTGTATCACATGTCTAATAATAGGAACTTGACTTTTTCTTTCTGCATATTTCTCAACATCTTCGAGGTATGCAATAATCAAGGAATCATAAACCTCATTTAAAACCATTAAGTCTTTATTTTGCTTATAAATTTGAACAATTTCTGGCATCCCTCCAATCAATGTATAACGGTGGAAATGTAAAAGTAATTCTTCATGAGCAAAGTTTAAAACAGGAACTTGATGATACATTTCTAATACTTGTTCCTCCTCCATCGCTAACAAGTACTCCTCAAAACTAAGGGGGTGTAAAATTAAAAACTGAACCCTTCCTACAGGGAATGAGGCACTTGCATCCAAAGCTGTTTCTAACAAGGATCCCGCTGCAATCACAAAAAGGTCTGGTCGTTTCTCATAAAAATACCGTAACAATGCCACAGCAGATGAAGAATTTTGAATCTCATCGATAAAAATCAATGTCTTTCGACCTTCCTGTTTTTTCTTCTTTTTAAAGTAAACCGACTCCAGAATATTCTCAAAAGTATCCTTTACATCAAACAATGCCTTTTCCTTAGGGTCTTCTAAGTTCAATGAAATAAACTCTTCAAATTCTTCTGAAAACAGGTTTACCACAGTCGTTTTACCTACTTGTCTCGCTCCTCGTAAGACCAAAGGTTTTCTATTTGGATTTTCAGCCCAATTTGAAAGGTTTTTAAGAATTTTACGCTTAAACATGCTACTCCTTTTATTCTTCCTTTCTGAAACTAATTAAAACAAGGGATAATAAAAGGAAAAAGTGGATCAAAACAAGGGATCTTTTTAACAAAAAGTGGATCAAAACAAGGGGTAATTACCCAAAAGTCTTAAATCACAATGACAGATCGTATACTTTTCTGTATACGATCTGTCATTGTGAACCA
>CAZLBO010000154.1:2934-6096 GCA_964557725.1 uncultured Bifidobacteriales bacterium
TTATACGCCTTGATTTATTTCATAATTGGGGAATGAAGCGAATTATGGGCGATCAACTGATTAAACATTCCCTTGAAAAGCCTCTTCTCTCTATTCCATAATAAAAGCAACGCTATGTGGAAAAAATACTACCAAAACATCACCATCACCCTGCTTCTTTGGGTCACGGTAATCTCTACCTTTGCTATTGGTGGGGGAGACCGCTACAAGGCCGCTCATGAGCATTTTGGAAACAAAGGGTGGGGGACTTCTATTTGGGTTCTTATTACTATTGGAGCCGTTGGCTTATTCTTCTTCCTCTTTCGGCTTTTCAAGGGCAAGAAGTAAAAACGGGCGCCTCGCTTGAGAGTAAATCAAAAAGAGCCAATAAGAATTATACAGAAAAAGCCTCCCTGCAATCACCACCAAAACCCCTCCCGTGTTTAACGTACTTCCCAAAGTCAGTGCCAAATCCAATTGTTTATAATTCTTTTGATCCCCTCCTGAAAAGATTCGGATAAACTTACCCGAAGCCTGATTGTATCTCGCCTTTCCTGTGTTTCCAATAGAACGCAAACCCATTCCTGTAAACAAAAGAAGAAAGCCCATTACCACAATTAAAAAAGCTGAAAAACGGAAAGCCTTATTGGTTTCATTCTCATAAGACGTCTTATTGCCTTTTAAAAAAACAGTATAGAGCGTATTAACAATAACATGTAAAACTTTCATAAATCCTTTTAGGGTATTTGAATAATAAATCTCTCACGGCTTAAATGAGAATAAATAGAAGAGCTAATCTCCAAAATATGTAGGGATGGAGAGGGTTGCCGATTCCATTGAAGTGTTGATTGCATCAGCACTCCTTTGTCTACCAATCGCCCTTGTAAATCATACAACTTCCAGTGAGTAAATTGATTAAGCAACAAGGCTTGACGTTCTGACTCTAAAGCACCCTTAAACTTGAGTCCTCCTTCAATAAACTCCCAAGAAAAAGAAAGCGAGGCCACTGCGCCTTTAAACGCCACCGAGACAGGGGTAGGGTGAGTGCGGATGTATTGACTTGCTCCCAACACCAAGGCTCTCCCTGTACTATCAAAGCCTCCTGCATTAGGACAATTCGAATCCTCGTAAGTCAAGGCCATCACTTCTTCTTGATATTCACTCCAAAAAAAACTTTCTGGATAAACACCTGGGTTTCTCGTCGCCCAACTTTGACCCGCAGGAAAGCTCCAATCCTCAACACCATTAGGGAAGTGCGCCTGCACGCCTTTTATAAAATCTTTTTCTAAACCCGCATATAAAGGAGAAGTCCCCCCCGCTAAATGGTAAAAGAAAAAACGTGTACACAGGTTTACCGAAGAATGCATATTCAACGCCACTCTTATTGGACTCGGGCCATTCATTTGTTTTTGAAATAAATTTTTAAGCGACTGCACTTCTGGCTCCAAGGGGGTTTTATCCCAATTCGACTCCATATCCACTCCATTTGCATTCCACCTTTTACAACCAAGCTCCACACCATCGGGGTTTAGCATAGGAACAAAACTGAAAACAAATTCACTTCTTAACTGAACAGCCTCTTGTGTAGAATCGAGTAAAAACTGGAGCATTTCATGAATCACCCGATTCGATTGCCATTCTCTAGGGTGCGTCCGCGCATGAACCATTACTCTTGGTTTTACTGCTAGAGATGCTTTTGATTTTTTTGAGGAAGAACCTGAAACCGACTGTACTGTCACCATCCAAAGCGTGCGTCCTTGCACACTCACTCCAATGGAATCAACCGTAACAAAAGGAGAAGCTTTCCATCTGGATAACTCTAATAGTAGACTATCATAGCTATAACCCCAGCCCTTATTCGAGGTGTCACAAACAACTGGGGCTTCTGCAAAAGTAGACTTGTAAAGGGGATAAACTCTTGCCCTATCGTCAGTGGCGTGTACGGTTTGAAAAGCAAAAAGGCCTAGAAACAAAAAGGCGAGCCATGTGGCTTTGATTTGTTTTATCTGTTTTCTTTTTATTCCCATCTCTTCGATAATAACCGAAAATTAGGAAGCCCGCAAACGGATTCCTTTCATTTTTTTCTGAGTTGCAAAAATAAGCTCCTCTGTGCCCTTCCAATCCAAGCAAGCGTCTGTTACAGAAACACCGTGTTTAAGCTCTGCTAAGTCTTTAGGAATGGACTGATTGCCCCCCTGCAAATGACTCTCAAGCATCAAACCAATAATAGACTGGTTGCCTTCTGCAATTTGATCCATGCAATTCAGCATCACTTCAGGCTGTTTGGTGTGGTCTTTTCCTGAGTTCGCATGACTACAATCCACTACAATATTTTTCGCCACTCCTGATTTTTCCATGCTCGCTTCACAAGCAGCAATACTTTGAGCGTCAAAATTAGGTGTTTTGCCTCCTCTAAGAACGACATGACCATATTTATTACCCCGAGTAGTAAACACTTTAGTTTCACCATCATTATTAATCCCCAAAAATTGATGGGATTGAGAGGCAGAGATTAAAGCATTTAAGGCGGTACTTAAGCTTCCATCTGTACTGTTTTTAAACCCTACAGGTGTCGAAAGGCCACTGGCCATTTCACGGTGCTTTTGAGATTCAGTCGTGCGAGCCCCGATGGCTGTCCAAGTCAATAATTCCGCAAAGTATTGGGGGATAATCGGATCCACAAACTCAGTTGCTGTTGGAAGGCCAATTTCATCAATTTTAAGCAACAATTTTCGGCCTTCATAAAGCCCGTGATCTATATCAAAGGTATCGTTCAAATGGGGGTCTGTAATAAACCCTTTCCAACCGACAGTCGTTCGGGGTTTTTCAAAGTAGACACGCATCACAAGAAAGAGATCATCCTTTACCTTATCGGCCAGCTCTTTTAACTTATGAGCATATTCAATCGCCTGTTTTGGGTCATGCATAGAGCAAGGCCCAACAATAACAAATAACCGTCTATCTTCTCTATCCATAATGGCATTCATCTGATTGCGATTATTAAGAATGGAGCGAACCGTTTCTTCTGAGGGCTGTAATTTCTCCTTAATTTCTCGGGGAGAGATTAAAGAGCGACTTTCGAGGATATTGACATTGTCTATAAGTTTTGTGTTCATAATTCGTACTAAGAGGCTTAAGTGAATCTCTGATTATTAAAAAAAGTAATATTAATAATTAAAGGGG
>CAZLBO010000155.1:0-6076 GCA_964557725.1 uncultured Bifidobacteriales bacterium
CCGTATAGATCCTTAGACTGCTCTAGCTTTAAAGCATCTCTTAAGTAACTATTTCCTATATCCTTTTGCCTCTCAAGTAACAACTCTAAAGAAGCCTCTTTAGCCCCCCTCTCTGATAAAGAATTGGCTAAATCGTAATGGGGATGTCCAAAAGAAAGAGGTAATTCTACTTCCTTTACTTTATCTTTTATACTCTGCTTAATCATTATCGCCCCACCTTATACATCTTCTTTGCATATCGGAAAAGTGAATGATAAACTTAAGCCCTTTAAATTATTTTTCAACTATTTAACTTCTTTAATTTTCCTCTAATTAAAGCACAAAATATTCCTTTAACTTCTCACCTTATTTATCAAGAGAAAAGTTGAATTCATTGTTCTAAAGTGATAAAATAATTCAATTAATCAAATTTATTTCCTAAAAAAGTAACTTTACCCATGATAAATGAACCAGAGTCTGCGACCTATCCAAAAGTTAAGCAACGTATTCAATCAGGTGAATGGAATAAGGTCGAAGCTTTTATTTTATCTAAATGGGGACAAACAGCTTCTCAGTCTATCTATGCACAGCTACTATTAGCCAACTTAGCTTGCAAACGAGGACATTTTAATCTTGCACGAAACCACCTTCACCAGTCTGCAAAATTGGGGGCACTAAATAATCTTGACCTTCAAGAAGACATTCGTTCTCTGCTTGAACGATTAGGCAATACGGTTCAGGTTAACGGAAAAACAATTACTTTTGAAGGAGTCCCTACCACTACCCCATGGCCAGAAATACCTGAATTTGAAGTCTTTATTTTGTTAAATGCACTCAATAGTTTTTCAAAGCCAATCCGAGTCTTAGAATGGGGACAACCTTCTTCTATGAATTACCTATACCCTCAATTACCATTAGGGAGTCAATGGGATCTTATTTTCAGTCAATCACAAGTCATCTCTGATACCCTTTCCTCTACTAAATTAAATACGCCTCCAATTCATGAAAATACATTTTTCCATACTGATTTATCAACGACAGGAGAACAGTATGATTTAGTTCTGATTGATGGAAAAGATAAAAAACAATGCTTACCACTCGCCCAACAAAAATGCCATACTACAGGGCTAATCCTATTGAGAGACGCGCAAACGCCTGAACTCAATGGAATTAAAATAGAAGGAATGATTAAGCTTAAATTATTTAACAAGCAAAACCCTAGCTCCACAGCACTACACCTTTTTGCCTATCACCCCCATGGAATTCAACGCTTTTTAGAATTATTAAAAAATAGCCCACTCCCCTATTTAGCTTTTGATATCGATCGCCCAGAAGACCATTCAAAAAGTACCAAAAAAAATACCCCTGAGCCACCTTCTTCCCCTCACTCCATTTCAACTAATAATCGAAACCCTTTAGATGAACCCACCAATAATTCCATCAGAAACTGGCTAAACCGTAGCACGCCACTTCGTTTGAATATTGGTTGCGGAACGGTTTACTTACCTCATTGGATCAACATTGACAATAATTCGGATCAAAATATTTCTCAACTGGATCTCAACTGGGATCTAAGGAATCCTTTACCCTTTCCCGATCATTCTGTAGATATGATTTTTAATGAGCATTTTTTAGAACACCTAAGCGTAGAAGAAGGCATCCGTGCCCTACAAGATTTCCGTCGAGTTCTCAAAGTCGGTGGAATCATGCGAATTGCCATGCCCGATTTAGAGGATGTGATCAAAAACTATCTCGACCCCCAGTGGCGAGAGTTGCCCTTTTTAAATCAATACGGAATGAACCATATTAAAACACGTGCCGAATTAATCAATATCAGTTTTCGCTCATGGGGACATCAGCACCTTTATGATGCAGAAGAACTACATCGCCGTTTAAGTGAAGTTGGGTTTACCCAAGTCAAAGCTTGTCGCCTTCGGGAGAGCCAGCATATTGATTTGCAGTCTCTTGAAAGCAGAAACGAATCAACCTTAATTGCGGAAGTGGTTAAATAAGATTCACCCTCGTTTGGTTAAAATAACTTAGCAAGTGTTGTTTTACCCGATTGCCTTGGACCTAATAATGCCACAACGGGGTAACTCTCTAACTGAGTGCGAACTTGTTCTCTTAAAATTCGATTAATCATTTTTTGTAATATAGATAAATAATTCTTGCAAATTAGAAATATAAGCCTTGCAAATTAGAAATATATGCCTTGCAGATTAGAAATGACAAAAAATCATAATATGTAATTTTCTGCATAAAGTGGCCAATTTAAGCATTAAACACCATTTTTAAACCCATCATCCTCGTTTACAAACCAAAAAAATACTTGAGCATAAATCGGGGTATTCTTGACCCAATTCATAGCAGCCTTGCAGGTATTCTTTTGAGATAATATCCGTTTTCAGTAACCTATCCCACTGAAAATTCGCAAGTGCCTTAAAGAAAATACCACCCCTGTGAATCACTTTTAAACCTGCCTTCCGTGCATCTCGTTCTAAAGTATCAAAACTATAAGTTCTATGATGGCCATGTTCTTTTTCTGAGGGAGTGACAGCCCTATTATGATCGATCAGTCCCATTTTAACTGCAATTTGACGTGAAGGTGCGTTGGCATTGGGACAGGCTAAAAAAAGAACTCCTGAATCACTCAACCATTCCTCATTAATTCGTTTGAGCGTTTGTACGGGATCACTTAGATGCTCCAAAACATGAGTTAAAAAAATATGTTCATATTGTGGTGTCAATTTCACTTCTTCAAATACGGAATGCACAAAAGTAGCTTTAGATCCAATTCGCTCCTTTGCCAAATGCAGAGCTTCTTCACTTGCTTCTACACAAGTTAAACTATCAAAAAAGTGCGTTATTCTTTGGGTAAACATCCCCTTAAAACACCCCAACTCCAAGGCATTTCCCTCTCTAAAAAAAGGGGAAAAAGACTTTACCATTAAAGGATGCATCACCTCATAATCAAAACCATACGCATATTGATGATCCGCTGTATCTTGAATTTCACGATCATAATCTCTCTTCATTCTCCTCACTCCTCTCTCAAAGTTCCTCTAGGGCTAATACTAATTGCACTTCGCCCTGATTCACTTCCACTTGATTTAGTTTTACATGGTTTGACTTTATATTTTCTTGAGTCTCTTGATTACTTTCATTTACTTGAAAACTTATGGGAGTAAAGCCATTCTTTTGATAAAAAGACAAGGCGATAATATTCTCACGATCCACGACTAAAGTCATCCATAAAATATTTTTTTCTCTACAATACGCTAAGCAATCATTTAATAAATGTTGAGCTAATCCTCTTCCTTGATATTCTTTTAAAAGACTCACGTTACTGATAAAAGCCTTTTCTGGGGGGCTTTCCTCCCCCTGAGATTCAATATAAATGTTGATCATTCCTGCCAAAGTACCCTCTACCCATGCCTCAAAGCCAATCGCATTTAAACTGAGTTTTTTTGCATAGGTTTTTATATCTACCCGTGTAGAGAGAGGAGGAACAAAAAAAGGATCCACACTTAATAAATGTTTAAACAATTGACTCTCTGTGGCCGTATCCATTGAATAAGTGACGGCTATATTCTCTCTATGCAAACTCACGACTTTAGTACCGCCATTCCAAAACCATTTTTCCCAAAATCATTGCCATTATAAAAAAGACAAAGCTTCTCTTTTAAAACACACAAATGAGGGTAACACTGCATGTTTGAATCCCACTCCCCCGCGGAAAAGCTTAAATTCAAGGCTTCATCCTCTCTTGTCCAAGTTTTTAGATTTGTCGAAGAGGCATACCCCAATCGATATCCCTTTCCTTTTTCCTTTCTAAACCCAAAAGGATTCCGAAAACAAAAAACCATGTGATAACATCCCCCATAATAAGCCACCGAAGGCAATGCCTGACATTCATCACCAATACTATCGGGAATAACTTGTTGATGAGACTTCTGCCAAGTCACCCCATCATCCGATGCCGCATGACCAATTTTATACACCCGCTCCGCTTCCCCTTCACCTTCTGGATTCAACCATTCTGTCCCATAAATATACCACATTTCAAAACAACCTTTGGCTTGAATCACAAAAGGATCCCCCACCAAAAAGGGTTCATGTAAGGAAGCCGTTAAAATTGGCCCCTCCCCACACCGTTCAAATGTCTGACCTCCATCATGACTTATCGCAAGGCCTACCCCTGTATCCACAGACACAGAAGTACGACGAGTCCATCCACTGATGTATCCATAAACCTTATCCTTTACAGGAAGCACATGAAAAGGGAAAATCCCATGTTCATCATAACAGCCTAATTTCCCCAATGAGATAATTTGATGTTCAGACGTCTTAACGTATTCAAAATTATCTGTATATTCTGCATAGGCCACATGACTGGTAAACTTACCATTGGAGGCTTGCATACGAGTCGAAAAATAACAGCGAAAGCCATTTTCTAATGACAGTACCTGAGGTGATTGAGCATGAGAAACATAGCCTTTAGGGAATGAAGGAAGTTGAATCGGTGATTCAAATAACTTTCCTTTTTTTTGCCATTCCATCATCTATAACACCCCATTGAGTTGAGCTAACCCAAAACCCTCACGTCCCACTTGATTGCCTAAATAAAACATCCAAGTCTTTCCATCCAGTTCTAATACATGGGGGTAAGCAACCATTTCACTATCCCAACCTTTAGGAGAAACCCCTAAATCCGATTGGTCGTCGTCCCTATGCCAAGTCAATAAGTCCTCTGACCATGCATAGCCAATACGGTAGCTATTGTGTTTATTATGTCGATAATCAAGTGCTTTGCGGTAGCAGAAAAATAGATGGTACCGCCCCCCAGAAAAAATTACATCAGGGCTCGCTTGTGCCTCATGCACCCCTAATTTGTCAGGGATTAAAGCCTTTCCCCATTTTTTCCAATGAATGCCATCATCAGAAGTAGCCATTCTTATTTTATAAATCGGCTCAGGTTTCTGTTCTTCGGATAAAACCCACTCCGTACCTGCAATATAAAACAAGTAATAAGTTTTATTCCACCGACGAATTTTAGGCCCACTTAAAATAAAGGGTTCCTCTAAGCTATGATTGAGTACTGGCCCTGTTCCCAACCGCTTAAACACTTTTCCGTCTTTACTCTGTGCCACTCCAATGGATACATTAAAGGGAACAGATTCACAACGAGTCCAACCTCCATAAAACCCCAAGTATCCCTCTTCATAGGGAATGACGCTAAAGGGATAAGTACCAAACTCATCAAAAGTTCCCTTTTCCCCCAAGGCCAGAACAGGCTTTTCTGCGAGTCCAACCACCTTAAACAGATTCTTTCGGTCTAAATCCACATAGGCAGAATAACTCACATATTGCCCCTTAGAATCAAGGGCAGGACGACAACTAAAATAAACCCTTACAAAATCATCAAAAACTAAGCTGGCAGGTGCCTGTGCAAAACTCTGCATCCAATTTTTTCCAGAATATTTTTCTGGTTGAAAAACGAGTCCTAATTTTTTCCAATGATAGATAACTCTTCCTCACAATCCTTTTGAGTCAAAAGTCTCTAAAGTAAAATTATTCAATAATTCCTTTGTTCCTTCTCGCCCATTAAACATCAATACATCAAGTATGGATAAACCTGAAACAAATTCAACTTCTTTTTCTGTCTGATATTGAGAAGTCAACAATTGAGAATAGGGTTTTAAGTTTGCCTTAAGGAATTGTAATTGAGTTCCCTGTTTTTCAAAATCTGATGTTTGATATAACCCCACTCCCCCAATGGGATTAAGATACCTCTCGGCTTTAAAATGCTGGCACAAAGCAAGCACCTTCTCTTGCCCTTTTAAGTTTTGATGATCAATGGGGATTTCAGAAGAAACAATAAACGAAGTGGTGATTCCAAGGTGCTCTCCCACTAATTGAATAGACTTGAAAATAAAATCAAAGGCATTACTCATAGGCTGATGAACAACTTCTTCAACATATAGGAGATTTTTGGGAATCTCTTTCACCTCAAAACCAGTGGGGAGGTAACTGGAAAAGCTTTAAAGATGTTCCTCATTTTCAAGGTTAAAACATAAATAAAACTTTATTATAAAAA
>CAZLBO010000156.1:0-6037 GCA_964557725.1 uncultured Bifidobacteriales bacterium
AAATCAGTGAAATTGGTTTGCTCAGGCGCTAAATACGGCACTGTTCCCATCACCCCTTGTTCATTAGAATAGGCCGATCCCTCTTGAAAAGAGTATCCAAAGTCAAATAATTCTAAATGATTACCTTCTGAAATATAAATGTTATTGGGGTTAATATCACAATGAACAATACCCTTTGAATGAATATAATTCAAAGCTTTTAATAACTGCTCCATTAATTGCAAAGTAACGTCTTGAGAAAGGCCATCATTTTCCTTTAGAATATTTGCAAGAGTATTGCCTTCTCTGTAGGGATAGACTAAAAAATAATTTTCTCTATCAGAGTAAGATTGATGGAGGCTTGCAATATTGGGGTGGCTTAGAGTAGAAACAATATCTATTTCATTTTTAAATCGCAACTTTAAGTTTAGATTAGCAGACTCTCGCTCTACAGCGGATAATTTAAGTGTTTTAAGTAAAAACTTTTGTTCCGTTTTCTTTTCTTTAACTAAATAAACGTCACTATCTTCCCCTGCTACAAAAAGGGAAATGAAATCATAATTTTTGGGAAATTCTACAGGCATCTCATCCTACTACTTAATTCAATTAGAATACTTGATTGTACTATAATTTTAATTAAGGTTTCCTTAAATATTTGCTTTAAAAAGGATTTTTAGAAAAGCAATGTCAACTCTTTTTGCCTTTAAGCGACGTTTTGAGCTCCAGGCTTGTTTTCTTTTATTTTATAAATCGAAATTTTATCTGTTTTAGGGAGATCCGCTGAAAAAGGTTCTAAGTTTTCTTTTACCTCTTCCCCTCCTAATTCAAGCAACCGTTGCCCCATTTTTGATACCAACTGAGTCACATAGTTTTGAAACTTCTCTTTGAGTACCTCTCCTAAGGCCATTTCAATCACAGGAATACCCAAAGAATATTCGATTTCCAAGGAAAGAACTAAGCCTGATTCCTTTTCTTGCATCCGCCATGCACCTTCAAACTTATCCAAATCACCATCTAAAAGCTCAAATTGAACGGTTCTATTTTTAAAATCAACGGAATCCCTTTCGATCCAGTGAAAAGGAGCCCCTTCTAAAGAAACTTCCCACTCTGTACACCCCTTTTTGGGAACAGTCACAGAAACAACATCATCCATATAAGTAGGAAGTACCGAAAAGTCAGACAAATTCATTATTAAATTTTGATGGTACTCAAGTCCTTCTAAATTTATTTCAGCAAACACTCTCTGCAATGACATTATTCCCCTGCTCATAAAACCATTTCCAAAATAAAGAATATTGTGCCTTGTGGCAATACTTTTCCCTATATAAGAGCCTTATTTTAATTTTATATATAGCGACTTAAAATAAGGCTCTAAATAGAAATAAACTCTCTATTTAATTACCTTGTAGGTATGCCTAGAGAAAAAGTAGCCTTTATCCTCCATCCCTCCAATTTACAAATGTTTTTAACCATTATTAAAATACTAAAACCCCAAAAGCAGTATTCGGAGAAATTAATTCTCAAGCTTTTTGAGTGGATAGACTCTTTTAAGCACACAGAATTTAAATCCTTAAAATTTGAACTTGAAAAAGAGGTTAATGCCGTAATGTTTTTAGTTCCCTTTATTCCTGAAATGAAGGACTATGCACTCCATCAAGTTTTAAAAAAAGTGGAAGGAGCTTTATCCCTCGCTCAAAAAGAGGGTTGCACTATCGCTGCCTTAGCTGGCTTCACCTCCATTGTTGTGCAAGGAATGGAAAAAGAACTTTCTAAAAAGCATGGCATTCGAATCACTTCTGGTAACACCACAACAGCGGCTATCATCATTCAATCCATTGAAGAGTTATCCAAAAAATTCAGTCTTAATCTGGCAACTTCCACGGTCTCCATTATCGGAGCTTCTGGGGACATTGGCTATGGTTGCTTCTTATATCTCGCAGAAAAGGTGAAAAAGGTTTGCCTTACTGCAAGGGGAATTAAAAGCCTTGAAGACAAGATCATTCCCATTAAAGATTTTTATGATTGTGATATTGAGATTACCTCTAACAACAACCAAGCAATCAAACAGTCCAATATTGTTATTTTTGTAACAAGTGCTTATTCAACCATCTATAATTTAAAAGACTTTGCTCCCTTAACCATTGTTTGTGATGCCTCTGCCCCTCTCAATGTCGCCACAGAAGGTCAATTAAGAGAAGATGTTTTTTTATACCATGGTGGTATCGCCAGTTTACCCTTCGAGCTTGACTTTGGAATGCCAGTGGGGCTTGCTAAATCAAATCACCTTCACGGTTGTCAAACCGAAGGCATTTTGGGTGCCCTCCACCCTGAACTTCCTTGTTCAACAGGAAGGGGAAACATCACCCGCTTAAAAATCAATAAAATATTGAAGCTTATGAAAACACCTAACTATCCACAGCCCGCATATTCTCTTGAAGAGCATACCTATACAGAAGTGGAACTTCAAAAGTACGCCCTTCAATTTAAAGCAAACTAATTCATTTTTTCCTTTTCTACTTGATTCATTACTTTTTCCGCCAATTGTTTTAAAGAGATACCTTTCATAATATCAAAGGTAGAAACTTCTGCCCCTATCTTCTTTTGAACATTGGCAGCAAACTCTACCCCCATTAAAGAATCCACTCCCATATTACTTAATGAGCTTTCTACATTGACTGACTCTTCCTTCATTTTCAATACTAAACTCAACTCCTTAGTCAAACGTTTTAAACTGTATTGAGTTTTGTTTCCCCCATTGTCTTCATCCTTTTTCATTTCTGAAATAAACTGACTCATTGGAGAACTCTCCGCTTCGCCATAAGAACTAAGAATATTCGATAAAAATGGGGACTTCTTTTTCTGGGGGTTCATCATTGTCCATTGCTTCCAGTCCACATCAAAAACACTCATATTCGTTTCATTGCTTAATAAAGCTATCTCTAATGCCTTCAAAGCCTCCTTAATGGAAATTGAACGGATGCCTGACAATTCTAGTATTTTCTCTACATCTTTGTTTCTTGCCACAATACCAGTCTCACCCAATGCTCCCCAATTAATGGTGGTGGCAGGCAAACCCATCGCTTGGCGATAGACCGCAAAACCGTCTAAAAACCCATTAGCCGCAGCATAGTTTGCTTGGCCTTTATTCCCCAATACAGAAGTAATCGAAGAAAAACAAACAAATAAATCTAAAGAACAATTCAAAGTTGCTTGATGAAGGTTGATTACTCCCCCTATCTTTGGATCAAATACTCGCTCTAAACTTTTTTGGTCCATTTCTGTAATTAATTTATCATCTAATACCATTGCACTGTGTATTACACCTTTAATTTCAGGGAAAGTATCTTGTATAGAAGATACCATTTCATTTACCCTCTTTTTATCCGATACATCCACAGCCATGGGCATCACCTGTGCACCGTACTCTTCCATCCACAAAATGGCCTCTTTGGCTTCTGGAGAAGGCACACCTCTTCGACCAACAAGTACAATATATTCTCCTCCATTTTTAACAAGCCATTTAGCCACCTCTAACCCAAAACCTCCTAAGCCACCAGTCACAATGTAAGTCTTATTCGGTTTAATCATATCCCCACAAAGTTGAGACTTCACGGGTAATTTCTGCTTCTCCCAATCAACAATTACTCTCCCTATGTGCCTTCCTTGTGCCATAAATTGAAAGGCCTCTTTTATTTTTTTTACAGAAAATACCTTAGTAGGTAAAGGTTTAAAGTAGCCACTTTTAAAGCCTTCATGTACCTTCTCTAATACTTCTGACCATACTGGAGAATCATCTTGAGCCAAGTTGTCTACATCAACTCCAATAAAAGATAGGTTCCGATCAAAAGACTCCATAGGTAAGCCAGAGTTATCTAATATATTTTTCTTTCCCAATTCAACATATCGCCCCCCACTCTTTAAAAGCTTTAACCCCTCTTGTAAAGAGTTGTCTTGCACGGCACCAATCACAACATCCAGCTCCTTTATTTCTTCTCCAAAATTTAAACTTCTCGAATCATAAATATTGGTGATGCCCATGGCTTGCAAATATTCCCGTTTTTCCAAACTACCCACGGTTGTATAGACTTCTGCACCAACCCACTTTGCTACTTGAATAGCAGCCAGCCCTACTGCCCCCGTTGCATTGTGAATAAGTACCTTTTCTTTTCCTCTTAAATTTGCTTTATATATTAACCCGTAATAAACGGCGACAAAAGGCATATATTGAATATTTTTAGACAAGGAAATATTCGGAATTTTCTTTTGAACAAACAAAGGCTTTATTGTTAGCCAAGAAGAAAATGAATGAGAAGAAAAAGCAACGACAACTTCATCGCCCACTGCATATTCTGTTACCATTTCACCCTTTTTTATTATTTGACCTGCACATTCTAACCCAATCGTACTCCCTGTAAATGAATTCTTCATGTATAGTGATGGCAAGCGGCCTGTAATTTTTAAAAGGTCCTTAAAATTTAAAGCCGTATGACTTATTTTAATTTGAATTTCATCATTCTTTGGTTCTACAATAGGGCTTACTTTAAACGTCATTCCCCCAATCGTTTTATCTGGAGAATAGGGTTGAATACAATGTTTATCTGGAGAAACAGTTCTGTCTTTCAAAACACCTGAATAACTATCCAAATTTTCAACATATAAATTGTTATAGTAATTTATTGCTATTCTGGATCCTAACAAACTGTGCTCATATAAGGCCTCAATATTCATCCCTCCATCAGAATATATATGTAAAAGCATATTCAAAGAGGGTCTTTCTACACAAACAACCTTAATCATAGATGCCAACGCCCATACAATAGGACTCCTCAAACCCAATTCTGATACAGGCTCTTCTTCTAATACTCCCACATCTCCCCGTGTCGTTACATAAAAGTTAAACTCGCCTTCCCCTTCTGATAACATGGCTGAAAGAGCCAATAAAAATTTATTTAGCCCTGCTAGCTCTTGAACAAAATCCTTATCTTCCGAAAAACTTAAATCCAAGTTGAGTACGACAGTAGAAGCATGTCCGTGCTTTTCAAACTCTTTCGAATAATCTTTAAGCGGTGTTAAGTTATCTTCTGTTAAAGTTATACTCCTACAGCCTTTTTCTAGTAATATTTTATCGCTTTCAAACTGTGAAAAAGGGGTTTTCAAAATAACCCAATCTTTAACTCTTTCTATACCTTTCCTAGAATTTTTACTTTCCCATTTTTTAAAGGAATAACGATACAGACTTACCTTTTCCTTATTATCATCAATTAAAGTTGGTATTGCTACTAAATAAACACCCTTTAAAAGAGTTAGTGTTTCCCCCGCATCATTGTAAACCGTAACATCTACCTCCATTCCTTCTGAAGTTTTCCAGTTAATAGATACATGAGCAAAAACTTTTTGAGAAAGTTCTTTTAAAAATAAAATTTTATTTACTTTTTTAGGAACAAACAAGCCTTTAATATCTTGATCCACTAAGCTGATAGAAGACTGAAACACACCATCAAACAGTGAACTAATCATAAATTCACGTCCTTTTCCCTCATCTAGCGGGTATTCTAAACAAACCAATGCTTCTTTTTTAGAATACTGAATAGATTGAATGGGTCTAAAAAACTCTCCATATAAAAGCCCTCTTCCCTCAAGTTCTGTATATATCTCCTCGCCTTCTAAGCGGTGTAGACATCGCCTTTCAATCGCCTTAAGCTCTCCATTATTGATTAGTAAGTCTTTATAGCCTGTCACAATCGTCCCTTTTGCATTAAGCACCCATTGTCCTTTTTCAATTTGGGATCGACTGTAAAGAGAAAAATCATTAGACCTCGAATCGTAACTGATTTGCATTCCCATTACATCTTCATTATCTACTGCTAACATCGACTCAAACTCAATGTTATTAATTGCAAAAATATTTTCTCCAAAAAGTTCTTTCTGCATTGCTTGTGCAATATTGATGTAACCAGCCCCCGGAAAGACTACTTTTCCATTAACAACATGTTGCTTCAGAAAGGGGAAGTAAAGCTCATTTATTTCTGATGTCCATGTAGGCTGAGGCGTATCAAGC
>CAZLBO010000157.1:0-5987 GCA_964557725.1 uncultured Bifidobacteriales bacterium
TTTATTTGTCTGGATGTTACACCGATTTCAACCGCTCTTAAAGGAGTTAATGTTTGGGGTGACTGGTGGAGAGTTTAACACAGCCCTTTCCCTAGGTAGTTTAGCCTTAATTATAATCCCTCTCCTTTGGTTCTTTTTGTTTGTTTTGTATTACCTTATTCCCAATTGCCCCATCAAACCCCGATCTGTGCTTCTAAGCACCACGGTCTGTACAGGGTTTTTAGTGGGATTTCTCTATTTAGCCATTCAATTTCAAGCCTATCTTTTTACTCGGTATTCTGTTTTATATGGCTCTTTAGCTATCCTTCCTGTTTTAATGTTATTTCTCTACATCAACTGGGTTATTATCCTCTACGGAGTAGGCTTAACCTACTCCCACCAAAAGCACCATTTATAACTCGATTATAAAGTGCTTTTGAGATAATTAATCTACCCTTACACTAAATAAGGCTTCCAAGAAGTTATTATATTTCCCCATTATGATCGGTAGTAAAAGAATCCAAATTTGGTTAATAGTTATTTTGTTTTTGATTTTTTCTATGGTTATCGTAGGAGGTGTCACAAGACTCACAAACTCAGGTTTATCCATGGTTCATTGGAAGCCCATCATGGGAGCCATCCCTCCTACCAACCAAGCCGAATGGCAATCTACTTTTGAGGCTTATCAAACCTCTCCCGAATTCAAAAAAATCAACTCTCAAATGAACCTCCATGAATTTAAATTTATCTTTTTTTGGGAATACGCTCACCGCCTTTTAGGGAGAGTTATAGGAGTTGTTTTTATCCTCCCTTTACTTCTTTTTTGGTACGAAGGGCGAATCACGCACAAACTAGGTTTACGATTGTCCTTTTTATTCCTTCTCGGAGGACTGCAAGGCTTACTCGGCTGGTATATGGTTAAGAGTGGGCTTGTAGACAACCCTCATGTAAGTCATTACCGCTTGACCGCCCATTTATTTTCTGCTGTCTTATTATTTGCACTCGTATTGTGGACTTTATTTGATTTACAAAAACCACTCAAACCTGAAAAAGTCTTTCTTTTCCCTTCTTGGAGTCTTAATCTCAGCAAACTTCTTCTTTTTCTCGTCTCTCTGCAAATTATTTATGGTGCTTTAGCTGCAGGTCTTAAAGCTGGTTATGTTTATAACACCTTTCCGATGTTAAACAATGAGTGGATTCCTTTTTCTCTTTTCACCTTTTCCCCTTGGTGGAGAAACTTTATAGACAATCAAGCTTGGGTGCAATTTACCCACCGCACTCTTGCCTGGCTCATCTTGTTGTGTAGTGTTGTTTATTGGAGCCTCTGTTTTGATAAACTAAACAATGTTAAATTAAAACGATCCGTTCATTTATTAATCTTAGCGATTGCCATTCAATTTACACTTGGAGTTTTAACCCTCCTCTACCAAACCCCCTTATTACTAGCGGCACTCCATCAAGGCGGAGCTTTATTCTTACTTTCCAGTGTTATTTATTCTCTTCACATACAATGGGGCACTCGAAACTTTATGCCAAGCCTTACACGCCAAAATTAATCAAAAGTTCAAAAGCCATGGAAAAGCAACAAATTAATATATCGCTCCTCACAAACAGACCTGTTCTTAAGGCAATCTTTGAACGACGTGATCAAAAAACGTTTTCATCCACCCCTATTGAAAAGGCTACCGTTGAAACCTTACTCACCGCTGCTACATGGGCGCCCAATCATAAATTGACTGAGCCTTGGCGGTTTACCGTCATTTTCCCTAACAAAAGGGATGAGTTCATTAACATATATACCCAAGGCCTTATCCGTCTTGCCAATGACAACAAGGAGCTGGAGAAGGCACAACTAAAGGCAGAAAAAATTAAACACGATTTTTCACAAATCCCCCTATTTATTGCTGCCGCTTACCAAACAAACCCTGACGCCACTCTCTCCACAGAAAATTTAATCACGGCCTCTTGTGGTCTACAAAACATGCTATTAGCAGCAGAGGAGTTTGGTATTGGTGCCCATTGGGGTTCTGGTAAAGCCACTAAAACAAAAATTGTTCAAGAGTATTTCGGCTTTAAAAAGGATCAAGCTTTTCTTGGATTATTTCAAATGGGCTATACAAGAACAAAAGGAAGAATGAAGCGTTCTCCCTTAAAGCATTTTGTCACTTATAAATAAAAACGGCCTTAACCGTGGCTAATACTCTTTCGCTTTCCCAAAATAATAAGAAAGGTTAACACCTAAAACCAAACGGAAATCTTTACGCACTTCTTTATTAACTGGAATCTTGAGTAGAAACCCTAAGCCTAAGCCGTTTCTTCGATATTCTACTACATCATAGAAGTCCACATAAACACCCTCTTTACTGTCTATCTTATTGAGGTAGGCTATCCCGTTAGCCCCTAGCTCCATAAAAAAATGCTGGAAACCATATCCGAAACCCAAATTGGACTTGATATATATCTCATTAGACTTACTGCTATCGGAATTAAGTTGGATCATATATAGAGGAGCAACTCCTACATTCACAGAGTAGCGCTCTAAAACCTTAAACTGAGCACTATAAGCAACACTTATAGGTAAACCATCGACATAAAAGGCATCCTTATTCTCTAAACTCACTTGATTGCCCCATTCAAAAGCTTCGAGTTTTTCTACATCACTCGATTTTGCTAAGGGTACCCGTGTTCCCACAGTAATCAAAGAGGATTTTTCTAACCTCCACGCCACCCAAAAACCTAAGTTTCCGAGAGCAACTTGATTAATCGAAGAATCTACTTCCACAAAATGTGAAAGGGGAAGGTCTGCCCCAACCGAAAATAACCCTTTTTCCCATGAAAAATAAGGGGTGTAGTTTATTGTAGCAGCTCCCAAGTTTCGGTTGTCATTCTCTATGGCCTTTCGTGCAATTAACCCTGCTCGGCTTTCTTTTGGACTAAAAGTCCAATGGCTTTGCCCACTAACTAGCTCTATGCACATAAAAATGCATAAAAACAAACTCATTAAAATATTCATCTTCAAACCAACTCGTCCCTTCACTCAAGTATTAAAGATAGCTTTTTGGGTAAAATAACCCAATTTTTTGTCTCCTAAAATAGGAGTACGCTTTCTCCTCCCTTGAAACATCAGTTTTTTGAGTATATCATACTTTACTCAAAATGTGAAGTAAATATTAATGTTAAGAGCTCACCCTAGAACTTTTTCCTTTTTATTCTTTACCCTTGAATTTTTGCTTTAGGTTTTAATCAACATTCCTCCTTCGCAAGGGTTTTCAACCCCAAACTCATTGCACCCTAACTATGGATGTCGTATAATTCTAAAAACAATTACGACATGATTTTTAATTCAATTCCATTTATTATTTTTCTCACCTTAAGCTTTTCAGCTTATTGGTTTATTATTCGATTCATACCCAAGCTTCAAGTTGTTTTTATTGTATGTAGTAGTTATTTGTTTTACGGAACATGGGATTGGAGGTTTTTATCACTCATTTTTATTGGCAGTATTGGAAATTATTACCTCTCTCTATGCTTTGGTTCTCAACCTTGGAATATCTTTCATTTGTCCAGTACTGGTGCTGATGTTTTTAGCTATCAATTTATGAATCACTATTTCAAGCAACATAAAAATGAATAGAAACCAAGGCCTACTCCACCAAAAGAAACTCTTCTATGTTTTTAGGGTGAATCACCTTTGTTTCACAGTTTGGATAAGCATGTATAAAGCTTTTTGAGAACTTCGCTTTCGATTTAGGATTCCACTTTATTTCATAAGCATAAAACTTCCCATCCCGCTCCTCCACATAATCTATCTCTTGCTGTTCATGAGTTCTCCAAAAATACTTATTTGTCCAGATCCCTTTATATTGAATCACTTTTTGACGTTCACTAATTATATAGTTTTCCCAAAGTGCTCCTTTATCTTTACGGATTTCAAATGCTTGAAATTGAAATGTGAGTGCATTGAGTATCCCATTATCATAAAAATATATTTTCTTGCCCTTTTTTATTTCATTCCGCAAGTTTCGACTCAATGCATTTAGCTTAAAAATAACAAACGCTTTTTCTAGTAAACCTATATATTTCTCCACCGTTTCATTATTCATTCCTACTGTTCGCCCCAGCTCAGTATAGTTAACCTCACTCCCCACCTGATAAGCTAGTGCTTGCAATAGTTTTATTAATTTTTCAGGCTTCTTTATTCCCTCCATCATCAGTAAATCTTTGTATAAATAACTATCTGCTAACTGTTTTAAAATCTCCTTTTCTTCTCCTGGATGGTTGATCACTTCTGGGTAAGACCCATAAACCAAACGATGTGGGAGAGACCTTGTCTCCTTTATCAGTCCATCATGTGAAACAAGCTCCCCAAATGAAATAGGATATAGATGGTACTCCCATTTGCGACCAGTTAATGGCTCCTTTATCTCATGCCCTAACTCTAATGCTGATGATCCCGTTACCAAAACCTGTATCTCTTTTATTTCATCTGCGATTAACTTAAGAATCACTCCAATATTATTGATTCTTTGCGCTTCATCAATAACAACCAGTTTATTCTTTCCAAAAACCAACTTTAACCGCTGAGAGGAAGCCCCCTCTAGTAATTCCTTTATATCTGGCTCATCCCCATTAAGCCATAAAACATTTTCTAGCGAATTTGTGATTTCTTTTAATAGTGTTGTTTTCCCTGTTTGTCTCGCCCCTAAAACAAGTAGTACCTTTCCACTGTTTAGCTTCTTTTCAATATTTTTCTTTAAATCTCGATCTATCATACCCTTAAATATACGATCTAAATCGCTAACTTAGGCATAAAAATACGATTCTAATCGCTAATTTAAGGTTTTTTCCAAAAACCAAACCTTACTTTCCAAATAGATCCATCTGTTCTTTTGAGTTTGGGTTGTTAAAGCGACCTTCTAGATACTCCCGATAAGGAGATTTTGGCATCTTTTCTACAGTTTTAAGAAATTTTTCTTTGGTTAAAAAGCCACGAGTTAACGCGATTTCTTCCAAGCAAGCAATTTTAAGCCCCTGCCTTGCTTCCAGTGTATAAATAAAGTTACTCGCTTCTAACAAAGAGGCATGAGTCCCTGTATCCAGCCAAGCAATCCCTCGACCCAATAACTCAACCTTTAACGAGCCTCGTTTTAAATACTCTTTGTTCACATCCGTTATTTCCAATTCACCACGGGCAGAAGGCTTCATATTCTTTGAAATATTTACAACCTCATTATCATAGATATACAACCCTGGCACCGCGTAATGTGATTTAGGGTCTTTTGGTTTTTCCTCTATATCTACCACATCTAAATTGCCATTAAACTCCACCACTCCATAGCGTTCAGGGTCTTTAACATAATAACCAAAAACCTTTGCCCCACGAGAGAAGCCTGAAACGATTTCATCTAACTTCATCCCTCCGTAAAAAATATTATCACCGAGAATCAACGTCACAGCATCTCCTCCAATAAATTTTTCACCTAAAATAAAAGCTTGTGCAATACCGTTTGGCTTCTCTTGAACCATGTATTCAATACTTATCCCCCATTGGCTTCCATCTCCTAACAACGATTGAAAACGAGGAATATCTTGAGGGGTAGAAATCAACAAAACTTCTTTGATCCCTCCCAACATTAAAGTCGACAGTGGGTAATAAATCATCGGTTTATCGTACACTGGCATTAACTGCTTACTACATACATTAGTTAAAGGATACAGTCTTGTTCCTGCTCCGCCTGCTAATAAAATACCTTTCATCATTTCACCTCTTTATCTAATTACCCCAAAACGGGTATGTGCCTGTTTCTTTCCGCCACCCTTAAACCATACTTCCACCAAAGCAACATATACATCCGGGCCTAAGTGCTCTAGATTTACAGTTATATCAAGATCAGCTCCAGAATAAGTGGAACCTTTAATGCTTTTCTCCTGAACAACGTTGCCCACTAAATCAAAAAACCTAATTCTAATTTTAGTTGTTGGCGCTCCCAAATCTAACGATATCTTTG
>CAZLBO010000158.1:0-5958 GCA_964557725.1 uncultured Bifidobacteriales bacterium
CTTGTCACCTGCGGTTTGATGACACCAATCCAGAAAAAGAGGACGATCGCTATACCCAAGCTATTATTGAGGATATTAAATGGTTGGGCTTTGACTGGCAAGAGAATCTCTTTTTTGCCTCCAATTATTTTGATGCCATCTACGACTCAGCAGTCACTCTTATCAATAAAGGCAAAGCCTATGTTTGCAAGCTTAATGGGGAAGAAATGCGAGAATACCGTGGCACCCTCAAAGAACCAGGAAGGCCTTCTCCTACCCGTGATACGAGCCCCGAAGAAAATCTAAAACTCTTTCAAGAAATGAAGGAAGGAAAATATAATGAAGGGGAGATGGTTTTAAGAGCACGCATCAGCATGGATTCTCCCAATCTGAATTTGCGTGACCCTATTCTCTATCGCATAAGAAAAGTAAACCACCACCGAACAGGCAATACATGGAATATCTACCCTATGTATGACTTTACTCACCCTCTTTCAGATGCTTTTGAAAAGATTACACATTCCCTTTGTACCTTAGAGTTCCAAGATCATCGGCCTCTTTATAAATGGGTTTTAAAAGAAGTTGGCACCCCCATAAGACCCCGACAAATAGAGTTTGCAAGACTCAATTTAACCTACATGGTTTTAAGTAAACGCAAGCTCCTTCAATTAGTTGAAAAAGGTCTCATGTCAGGGTGGGACGACCCCCGAATGCCCACTTTATCTGGCCTACGCCGAAGAGGCTACACCCCTGCTTCTATTCGCAACTTTTGTGAAAGAATTGGTATGGCAAAACGAGATAGTACTGTAGACATCGCCCTTTTGGAACATTGCCTACGTGAGGAACTCAACAAAACAGCTCCTAGAGTTATGGGAGTACTCAGACCTTTAAAAGTGGTGATTGAAAATTACCCTGAAAATAGCACCGAAGAATTACAAGCCATTAATAACCCTGAAGATGAATCCGCAGGCTCTCGCCAAATTCCTTTTAGTCGAGAACTATACATTGAGCAAGACGACTTTATGGAAGACCCACCCGCTAAGTTTTTTCGGTTAGGCCTAGGACGTGAAGTCCGCTTAAGGTATGCCTACTTTATTACTTGTACGGAGGTAATAAAAGATAAAGAGGGAAATGTCATTGAGCTTCGCTGTACTTATGATAAAGAAACCAAAGGGGGATCCGCTCCCGATGGTAGACGCGTCAAAGCAACCCTCCATTGGGTTTCTGCTCCCCATGCTTTAGAAGCAGAAGTAAGGCTTTACAGCCATCTTTTTGAAAAAGAAAACCCCGATGCCGTAGAACCTGGTCAAGATTTTACAGATAATCTCAATCCTAAATCTTTAGAGGTCCTTTCCCATTGTAAATTGGAGCCCAGTTTAAAATCAGCAAATAAAGAAACACTCTTTCAATTTGAACGTTTAGGCTATTTTTGGCAAGATCCATTGGATTCGTCCCCTACACAGCTTGTCTTTAACCGAAGCGTGTCCCTCAAAGACCCGTGGGCTAATATTAAAAAAAGACAAAAAGCAGAAAAAGCATCCTAAAAAGTGGCTGGGGTACAAGGATTCGAACCTCAATTGCTGGAACCAGAAACCAGAGTCTTGCCATTGGACCATACCCCATCACACCTTGGCAAGAATAATTTATTTCTCCTTTTTCTTCAATTCCCTCTTTTACCTCCTTTCTATTTTCGCCTCTTTTTTGAAGACTAATTATCTACAAATAAATGGGGTATTTTCTCTCTCAAGGCCTAGCTAATTGATTATTATTACCCCGTCATGAAAAGCAAACAACAAAGATGGGCATTTCTCTCTCCCTACCTAAAAAAGTACAAAGCGACTATCCTTCTTGGACTCTCATTTGTACTCATTTCTACTCTCCTCGATCAAGTCACCCCTTGGGTACTAAAAGATGTGATTAACCGTCTTTCGTGTATAGAAGAGTACCGCGGGCCAGTTGAAGCTGTCACTCAAAATTGTCAAGACTTTCTGCCCTCTCAAATCACCCTCCAAAACCTTGAAGGGTTTTCCATTAGGCAGCTTATTGGATTCCCTCTTTTAATTATTTTACTCGTTACGGTAATCAGTGGCCTGTTACTTTTTTTCCAACGGTTTTTAGTGATCAACGCCTCCCGAAAAATTGAATATGAAATAAGAAACGACTTATTCAAAAAACTACAAAGTCAGCCTAAGTCTTATATGGATAAGCATGAAATTGGAGACTTAATGTCCCATGCTACTAATGATTTAGACCGAATTCGTGATTTACTCGGCCCTGTCGTTTTGCACATTACCCGCATGCCCTGTATGTTACTCTTTACATTAAGTGCCGTTACTTTATTAAGCCCTAAACTAGCTCTCGTAGGTATTGTACCCATCCTTATTCTACCCTTATTCGTAAACAAATTTTTAAATAAAGTTCATGCTCTCTATTCTAAAATTCAAAAGAACTTGTGAGCCCTTAACTCTTTTATCCAAGATGCCGTTTCTGGCATTCAAGTGATTAAATCCTATGCCAAAGAAAAAGTCTTTTTAAACAAATTTCAACAGTCTTCTTTAGATTTAAAAACGTCCTCTCTTAAAGTGGTTTTTTAACCTCTGCACTTTGGCCTGCTATCGGCATTCTTTCTTCCCTAGGGGTTTTATTAGTCATTGGTTATGGAGCTTATCTCACTCAACAACATCAAATCAATGTAGGGGTTTTAACCGCCATTATTCTCTATTTTGTCAAACTCCAATTTCCCTTAGCAGGCCTTGGCTGGGTGGTAACCCTATGGCAACGTTCCAATGCATCCATGGATAGACTCATTGAACTCTACAAGGATTTTGAGCCTGAAGAAGTGCCCCTAGTTATTGATTCTGCTCCTGTGGAAAAAGAAAAAGACTTTCCTCTCAACCAAATTTTATCCCAACAAAAAAAGAAGGACTTCCATGCCTTACAATCTATCCAATGTAAAGATTTATCTTTTGGGTATGACACAAACCACTCGGTGCTTTCAAAAATAGATTTAGAGATACCCGGTGGCTCTAGTGTAGGCATTGTCGGCCCCACAGGTTCGGGTAAATCTACCCTTATGAATGTAATTTGTGGTATCTATGCGGCACCAGCAAAGCAATTATTTCTCAACCATAAGACAAGAGAAGAATATACCACAGAAAATTGGAAAAGTTGGTTTTCCCTCTCTCCACAAGATGGCTTTTTATTTTCTACTACTATTGAAGAAAACATTTTATTAGGCAAAAACAAAAACTCTGTTTTAGAAGTAGAACAAGCAGGCGAATTTAGTGGCTTTGCCAGAGATTTATCTCAAATCCCCCAGGGCTATTCTGCTCTACTAGGAGAACGAGGAATAAATTTAAGTGGAGGACAGCGACAACGAGTAGGGCTTGCCCGTGCCATGTTATACAATGGAGAGGTACTTTGCCTAGACGACACCCTCTCTGCCTTAGATACAGAAACAGAGGCCTTTGTTTTAGATGCACTTAAAACACACTTCCCCTCCAAAACCACTTTGATTATTGCTCACCGCTACTCTGCAATTCAGCATTGCGACCACATCATCTACCTTGAAGACGGAACAATTAAAGAACAGGGGACTCATAAACAACTCATCGCTTTAAAAGGGCAATACGCACAAGTTTATGAGAAACAACAATTAACAGAAGCTCTGGATAAAACTTGAAAAATAAGTCTAAAGAATATTTAAACGAAGACAAAACCTTTAAGTTTTTAGATCGCAACCTTTGGATACGTTTAAGCCGTCTCATGAAGGGTCATTTATTAATGGTAATTGTGGGCTTTGCCTTTTTAATTGGGGCAGAACTCCTCCCCCAATTTCAACCTAAAATTGTCAAGGCTATTATTGATGGGCCTATCATGGGAGTGACTTCTAGCTCTTTTAGTTTAGGACAATATTGCCTCGCCTTTTTAACTATCGTGATTTTAACAGGTGCCTTTAAGTACATCGCCGTAATTTGTAATCAGAGTGTCGCTTTAAATATTATCCATAAACTGCGTTTAGAGCTTTTTGCCAAAGTCCAAAGTTACCAAATGGACTTTTTTAAACGCACCCCTGTGGGACGACTCATGACCCGTTTGACCAATGACATTGATGCCTTAAACTCTATGTTTGCCGAGGGCTTTGTCGATCTTGCAGGTGCCTTACTCATGCTTATCTTTCCTGTATTTTTTATGTTGCAAGAAAATTGGAAACTTGCCTTAATCACCCTTCTGTCCGCTCCTTTTATGATGTTGCTCACCTCCATTTTTCGGGTGAAAGTAAGGGAAATTAATAAAGTCATTCGAAGGCTACTCGCCGAACTCAATACCAACATGCAAGAGAACTTGTCGGGCAATCACATTGTTCAAATTTTTGGAAAAAGCTTGGAGAAGTGGAAGTATTTTGATGAAAAAAATAAAGAATTAAAAAATAGCTGGCTCAAAAATGTAAAGTATTATTCCTACTACTTCCCTCTCATTCACGGACTCACAGAAGTGTCCATTATGTTACTTTATTTTACTGGCGGTTTTTTGCTTCTCGAAGGACAAATCAGCATTGGAACCCTTTTAGAATTTTCTCTTTACATGGGTATGTTTTGGAGACCTCTCCGTGAAATCAGTGATAAGTACACGCAATTACAAACCGCTTTAGCGGCCTCAGAAAGAGTCTTTACATTATTTGATATTGAAGCCACCGCTCCCACAGGTTCCCTTGCCAAAATTGAAGGACCTGTTCAATTTCAATTTAAGGATGTTTCCTTTAGTTATGAAGAAGAACAAACAGTACTAAAAAATGTTTCCTTTCAAGTCCATGCAGGCCAAACCTGTGCCGTGGTAGGATCCACAGGTTCTGGTAAAAGCACCTTACTCTCTCTTTGTAATGGCTTCTACTCCCCCGACAATGGACAAATAAGCTTAAATCAAGTTGTCCTCTCCAACTATGACCCTCATTTTTATCACCGCCTCGTGGCATTTATTCCTCAAGATGTTTACCTTTTTGCAGAAACCATTGCCTTTAACATCGCCCTTTCCCCTGAGGTCGATACGGATCGTATGAAAGAGGTCAGTCGTTATGTCAACGCACATCCTTTTATCGAAAAACTGGAAAAAGGCTATGACACTCTTTTAACTGTTCGTGGAGAAAACCTCTCTACAGGCCAAAGGCAGTTACTTGCCTTTGCAAGGGCGTTATATCATCAGCCACAAATTCTATTACTTGATGAAGCTACCTCTTCTGTAGACACAGAAACCGAAGCCCTGATTCAAGATGCGCTTTCAAAATTAACAAAAAAAATGACCACCCTTGTGGTGGCACATCGTCTTTCAACCATTCGTTCTGCTGATCAAATATTAGTGATGCATAAAGGCGAGATTAGAGAACGAGGCACTCATAGTGAGCTGCTCGTGCAAAAGGGTATCTACCACAAACTCTACCAGATGCAAAATCTAGTTTAGCGACAGATTAATCTTTTCATGTTATGGATTCCCGACAATGCGGGAATGACCGGTTAAAAAGCAGTTCTTACCTAAACTAAGGTAATCGAGTCCAGACTAAATCTCTGGCATCCTTGTAAACACTTTTTGTTCCCTTGTGACAACCTATGCATCCCCCTACTTTACCTGCTTTAAGAACATTACCTGTTCCATCATATTTAGCCCAAAACCAATCACTGGCATCAGGGTTATACCCCATTTTCTTTTTCATCACTGTGTAAGCCACTAAGGTTGTATCAGCCCCTGCAATGGCATAATTTTCTTTAACAATAACAGCACCATCTACTAATGGAAAAGTCCCCCCAATAAGTGTGTTGTAAGCCGCCGCATTAATAAAAGTTTGAAAGGCCTTAGGACCCAAATGTGGGTTTTTACCCCATAGTGTGGTGTCAGGTAAATATTTACCTGTGGTTCCTGGCCAACGCTTCCAGCCCTTTGTCTCAGTATTGTAAGCTTCGTCTCCCATGGTTTTAAATAAGGCCACGG
>CAZLBO010000159.1:0-5920 GCA_964557725.1 uncultured Bifidobacteriales bacterium
AGTCCATAGGTGTGAGAGGTCGATGTTTTCAAAGAATCTAAATCCAACTGATAGGTTGTATCAAGTGAAGAATTTTTCCAATTTATGCTAACGTAAACTCTGTTTATCCCAGAGGTATCACTCACTTGAAAAGGCCCCAAGTACATAGAATCAGTTCCAGGGAAAAGTGTAAACAAGTTTTGAGGTAAATTAATAACAGGCGGGGTTGAATCAGCAGCAAGCGCAGCGATTTGAGTAAAGGAAGAAAGGGGTTTGTCTCTTGATTGAGCAAAACTAAGGGGCATAGAAAATAAGCCCATGATTAAAGTAATGGTTAAAGTAGAGAGTAATGAAGAGAGAGAATAGTACATTGGGTTCGTTTAAAATCGCTTTCATCGGTTGATTAAGCAACTAAAGTAAAAAAACAAGGTGAAATTGCTATGGGAGGGGTGTACTATTTTAATAAGATAACTTGACGAGTGCTTTAAATTTAAAATTCATGATTCGATCCTTCTTATTCCTTTTTGTTGCAGGGTTATTCCTTGGGGGAATGTGTTATACCTTTACTCTAGATGAGACCTTTGTGACGTTGAGGTATGCGGATAATTTAGCAAATGGGTATGGAGCTGTTTTTAATTTTGGGGAGAGAGTTGAAGGCTTTTTTAGCCCTTTATGGGTTTTATTACTAGCCTTATTGAGCTTTTTACCAGGGGATCTGGTGCTTTATGCTAAGGCATTGAGCTTTGCTTTTTATTTAGGAGTAGGGGCTTACTTACTTAAAATGATTCAAAGGGAGGGAGGGAGCCTTAGTCTCACCACCATTTTTTATCTCTTAAGCTTCCCTCTTATTCTGTGGGGGGTTTCGGGATTAGAAAGTAGCCTTTATGCACTTTTGTATCTAATGTTATTTAATTATACGACTCAGATTAAAAAGATGAGTGGTTGGAAGCTAGGTGTTTTACTGATAGCCATCCTTTTGACGCGTCCAGAGGCCATTCCTATTTGTTTGATTAGCTTAGCGGTTTATTTAACGAAAAAAAGAATTTCAGTAAAGTTTATGACCTATTTTGTAATCTCGGTAGTGACTTTACTCCTTGTAAGAATCAATTATTTTGGAGACCTTCTTCCTCATGTATTTTACGCCAAACAGTTTAATTCACCAAAGATTCTTTCTCTGTTGTTTATCCACTATTTTCTTGGCTACTTTATGGGACCAGGTTTTATTTTTGCTTTGTTAGGTGTAGTTTGTTGGAAGTGGATGAAGCCCCATCGTGTGTATTTAATGATTCTTTTTGTGGCAGGGCATTTGTTACCCTATGTTTACTCAGGGGGAGATGGCTTAACCGCTTGGCGGATTTTTGTTCCTGTGATCCCCATTTTTATCTTAATGATTAACAGTTTATTGAGTGAGGCAAAAAAGAATTGGAACCCTCTTACAACATCAGCGGCCTTCTCCTTATTTATATTCCTTTATTTTGTAGGAAACATATCCTTGCTGCGTCAGTATTCTCTTACGCATTGGAAGGTACCGACTTTAGCTTCTATTAGAGGTCATGTTGATAATGGAAACCCCAATTTTGAAAAGGTTGCGACTTGGTTAAATCATAATAAAAAATATATCCGCTCTATTGCAGTGGGAGAGCAAGGTTATTTTGGCTATTACACGGGGATTCCTTGTCTTGATTTAAGAGGGGTAACAAATAAAACGATAGGTCTCTCCCATGAATTTCCTAATTCAGTGGTAGGCAAAAAATTGCCTTTGTATCAAAATGGCTTTTCAATTTCTGTTCTTGGTCAATACATATTAGCTCAAAACCCTGACTTGATTATTGTATCTAAACAATCGACTTTAGGTGCAAGAGACTTTTTACTTGATGGAAGTTATTATAAGGTTAAAGAGATAGGCAATTTTCAGATCTATGCAAGAAGCCTAATCGTGGAATCATTAGACCTTGTTTAGAGGGGGATTACGACTATAGTTATTTGTAACTCATGACTATTTGTATTCGATCAATTCGGCAGTAATTGAGCCTACGGCAATTTTACTTTTCATTTTAACAGGCATGTGCCTGTCATCATCTGTGAGCCAAATGGTAAGTTTGCCTTTGGCCTTAAAAGCACCGACTCCTCTTATTTTGGGCTCAACAACAATGCACTTAAAGGTACCAGCAGGCACGGTCACCGTTTCTTTTTTATGACAAATAACTTTCAACTTATATTTTTTCTTTCCTGAAACGGCATCTAGCCGAAAGATCTTTCCTACCGTTAACTTTTGAGTACGGATGTAATAGAAAGCAGAAAAGATGTCGTGAGTAAAAGGCTCAATGGCTACAACAGTGTCTTTGAGCCAAGCCTTGTGTTTCTCCTGATCAAACCACATGCGAATATGGGCTTCATAAGAACCTTCATGTAAGTTCTTCTCAAAATGAACAGGATAAATTCCTTTTTTATCAATAAGAGAGAAAATGGTGTCTTGGACGGGGTAAAAAGTGTCGAAGAATGAATTAACCCAAGCTCGGGATTGTATCTTCCACAAGTTTTCTTTTTTTTGTTCGATAAGTTCTAAAGTAGCTTGCCCTGCATTAATCCAACCCCAATTGATATTAAAGAGTAATTTTTCTGGGGCCTTAAAAAAGGTTTGATGGATGTCTCTTAAGCTGACAGAATCTTGCACTGCCACATAACTAGGGCCTACAAATTTTATTTTTTTCTTTCCAAAGCTAAAACTTAGGGTGAATAGAATAAGAAGGTATAGTTTAAAAACGTTCATGGGAGTAAGTTATAGAATTCCTAGTTTTTTTTCAAGAAGTGGATTGCCTACGGAGCGGATTATTTTCCATTTTCCCTGATTCCAATCGATTAAAGTAGAAGGGGAGCTTGTTTGATAGCTTTGCCGCTCAATACACAGGTGTAATTTGTTACTAAAAAGTGAAAGAAGTTGATTCCAGTCCGATTGATAAGGTTGATTAGCCAAGTTAGCGGAAGTAGAAATCAGTAACCCATCCCAAGTATTAAACAACCTTTTTAAAAAAGGATCCTGTGCTACACGCACCCCTATTTTTTGGGTGGGGCCTTTAAGGTGGTTAAGATTTGGATCCGTAGGTTTCAAAAGAACAGTAACAGGGCCAGGCCAGAACTCTTTTAATTGCTTTTCAAAAGGCTTGGTTTCAAAATGCTGTTGAACCTTTTTGACTGAACCTGCTAAAATGAGAAAAGGTTTTGAGGCTTCTCTTCCTTTTGCTGTGCGCAATTGATTGACTGTATCTTCATCTTGGGCATCACAGCCCAAACCATAGATGGTGTCTGTAGGGTAGAGCATTAAGTGACGAGATTGTAAACAGTCGATCGCTAAATCAACCGCTTGAATGGAGGAGTCTTGAATGATCATAGAATAGAGAGAAGAGAAGGGAGGACTACTCGTCCCCTAAGCTTTTTCGATAGTCTACTAGTTTTTCTCGAATACTGGTACTTCCTAAAGCCAAAATATGTACTGCTAAATAGCCTGCATTTTTTCCATTGCCAATGCCGACAGTGGCGACAGGGATGCCTGGTGGCATTTGAACAATACTGTGAAGTGCATCTTGACCATTGAGTGGGCCTCCAGAACCAGGGACACCAATCACAGGTAAAAGTGTATGTGCTGCCATTACACCTGGTAATGCAGCGGCTAAACCTGCCACTCCAATAAGCACCTTTAAACCTCTTTCTTCTGCTGCTTTCGTATAATTAGCACAGCGGTTGGGTGTACGGTGGGCTGACAATACATTGTATTCCCATGAAATTTCAAATTTATCTAAAACTTCTGTTACTTTGTCTACAATGTTGCCATCGGAGGCGCTACCAGATAAAATTCCTACAAGGGGCTTTGTCATGTTATGATTCTCCTTTTCTGATCAAACCTTTTTGACCAATGTCTTTTCTGTAAAATGCTTTTTCAAATGTCACTTGTTTAACTCCCTCATAGGCAGTGTCTAAGGCTAACTTTAAAGATGCACCTTGTCCTACTACTCCTAGAACTCGTCCCCCTGCGGTCATAATATCTGTTTCATTTTTTTGTGTTCCTGCATGAATAACATGGCAACCTTTAGGAAGGGGCTCGTTTAAGCCTTGAATGATCATGCCTTTGGGGTAACTTCCCGGATACCCAGGTGCAGCCAAAACAACAATTGCCGCATTTTCTGAGCAAGGAGGGGATTGGTAAGAATGGAGCTTTCCTTTAACACTGGCCACCATTAAATCAAGTAAGTCTGCTTCCATAATGGGGAGAATCACTTGGGCTTCGGGGTCTCCAAATCGACAATTGTATTCTACCACTCTGGGGCCTGTGGGAGTCACCATGATGCCTACATATAAAATGCCTTTGTATGGGCAGCCTTCTTTTTGCATTCCTTTTAAGGTGGGAACGACTACTTTTTTCTCAATCTCGGCTAAAAGTTTGTCTGTGACTAATGGGGCAGGGGCATAAGCACCCATTCCCCCTGTATTGGGCCCTTTATCTTGGTCAAAAATGCGTTTATGATCTTGTGAAGTGGGTAAAATGACATAATCATTTCCGTCGGATAAGGCAAAAATAGAGGCTTCTTCGCCTTCCATAAATTCCTCAATAACAATTTCTTTGCCTGCGCTTCCAAACTGAGCATTTTTACCCAGCATAGACTGAACAGCTTCTTCCGCTTCTGATTGGGTGAGGCAAACAATTGCCCCCTTGCCTGCTGCTAGACCACTTGCTTTAACGACAATGGGAGCTCCTTGTTCTTTTAAATAAGAAAGGGCAGGTTCTAGTTCTGTAAAGTTTTGAAAACGAGCGGTGGGAATCGCGTATTTTGCCATAAAATCTTTAGAAAAGGCTTTGCTTCCTTCTAATCGGGCGGCTAGTTGCGAAGGCCCAAAAGCGAGTAACCCCTTTTTTTCAAATATGTTTACAATTCCCCTAACCAAAGGGACTTCTGGCCCTACCACAGTAAAATCAATTTCCTCTTTTTGTGCTAATTCCAATAGTGCCTGAGGGTTCTCAGCAGAAACAGAAAGGCAAGTTCCTAAGCTTTCCATTCCTGGGTTACCTGGGGCAAACAGTAAGGTTGGTTTTTGAGGGGATTGAGACAGTTTTAAACCAATGGCGTGTTCTCGGCCACCACTTCCGATTATCAATATTTTCATGTGAGCAATTTAAAAAAAAAAGCAAAGAGATGGGTAGTACCCATCCTTTATTAATAGAAATTTAAAGGACTTGAGAAGACTTTATTAGGGAATTGCTTCTCCAGAAAATCGACTCCAAGAGGCAAAGAGGAGTTCTCGCTGCCAAGGCATTAAGTTCGTCTTTTGTGCCATATCTTCTCTGTCGGTTAAATCGGCCTCTGCAATAGCTGCAAGGGCTTCTCGGTTGGCAATTAACGAAGGGGTTAATTGTAACTCTTCAGCCACAGAATCTCGCACTCGTTTAAGAAAATCCACTAGATTGGGATCAATGACCTTCTTTTTACTTTTCATTCTCTTTCTAATTTCTGGCCATTCTTCACGGGGGAGATTAATGGCGTCTTTCACCTTTTGCAATAACTCTTTTTGAAGTTGTCGAGAGGTCTTTAGTGGTAAATTACTTAAGACCATTTTTTCTGGGTGTTCTTCGGGTATTGCAGAAGCGAGTTGTAATAATGAATCGGTAGTAATTACTTTAAAGAGGGGTTTATTCTGTTTAGCAGCAATTTCTTTGCGCCATAACGTGGTTGATCTTAACACGGCTAATTGCGAAGGAGTTAACCTCGAAGAGCCTTTGAGACGCCATAGATCGTCTTCGCTTAATTCTTTTGATTTTTGTGAGGCTTTGATAAGGCTATTACACCATTCTTTATGCCAACCTACTCGGTTGAGTTGCTTGAGTTGCAGTGTCAATTTTTCTTTGAGATCTTGTAAATAAAGGGTGTCCTGAGAGGCATACTCTAACATT
>CAZLBO010000160.1:0-5919 GCA_964557725.1 uncultured Bifidobacteriales bacterium
TTACAGGGTATACAGGTTGCGTTATTTTAGCTCCAAATATAACGTTGTTAACCAAAAAAGAATTAGGCTTACCAGGATATAAGGATGCCACGGAAAGGCAAAGATTACAAGGGGTATGTTGGAAAAAGGCGGATGAGAAATATAATGAGGGCAAGCCTTTTAAGGCTGTTTTGCGTACAGAAGAGGGGCAGATCATTACTTTGCTCGGTGATAATTATTTTGGCTATTGTAAAAAAGAGGTAAAGACTCAAATAGGTTTTTCTGCCAATTTATTAGGGCTTGCAGAGGAAGAACACTCAGGTGGAGCATTGGTCTTTCCTAGTTACAGTTTAGGCGATCACTTTAAAGAGCGACAAAGTATGGCCGATCTGGGTCACTCCTTTTCGGAAGTGATACAAAATTTTTCTGGTTTAATGAAGCTAAAACCAGAGGGATATGGAATTGATAAAAAATACTCTAGTATTAAGTATGTTCCTGAATCGGCGGTGTTTGACTTACATCAACAAAAAATTTGCTGGAAGAATGGAGAACAAGCGGTTTCAATAAAGTTGTTACCCAATGAAACCTACTTTCACCCTTCTGGTTATAAAGTAAAGATGGAAAAGCACCCAGGGGCTCCTTCATGGCGGTTAATAGGAACGGCAGCGGAAGGAACGCTTTGTCATAAGCCTTGTACTGTTTCAGGGGGCGGAAAATCGGAAATTTCAAAATCTCTCGAAGACTCTATCTTATACCACAGTCTATACATCCATGATTTAGAAACAGATTTGGACAAAGTAGAAGAAATTATAAACAAGGATTATGGAAATCGATTTCGTGAAAAAATTGAGAAAAAGGCTCCAACCAGAAGCTTATTAAGCCCCGAAAGGTCTTTGGGTTCTGTGATTCAACTTTTAACTCCTTCTCCTGAATTTACAGATACATATAATTCATGGCTAAATCGAATCCCCAATAATGTTCGCTCGTTAGTAAATGCCGTTAAACGTTTTTACCGTTTGGATTGGGAAGAAAACTGGAGAAAACATTTTACTGTGGATATTATTGACGGAGTGCCAGGCCATGAGTTGATTTTTGAACACCGAAAATTAATTGCAAGTTACCTAAGAGTAGGGAGAGATCTTCAAAAGAAATGGAGAACCTATCGTTTGCGAATCGATTATATGCCTGCGGAAAAATTACAAGTGGAAGATGATATTACCTCTTCAATTACCTTGCCTGTGGAGTCACTTGAGGGGTTAAACCCAATGTATAAGCACCCTAGTGTAAAATTTGTAGCTAACAGTGAATACCGCTTATTTCAAAGGCCCGATGATGCAAAATTCAAAGGGTTTGATAAGCAAGCAGAAATAGATTTGTCAAAGAAAAATAGTTTTATCTCTAACTTCGAACCACTTAATTCACTTACAGTCAAAGAGCTAATGGATAATACCATTGAGTTTGAAAAGTATACTGAGCCGATGAAGGAAGTATTTAGAAAAGGAGTGACAGGGGGAAAAGGTGACTTTATTATTTCCTCAGCTCACCCAAGATTGGTTGAAGGAAAGCCCACACCTAATGTTCGCTATTTACAAGACAGGCCTGATCTTTGTGATCCACAAAAAAAATACATTGCAGAAATGGGAATGCGTTTAAGCCGAAATGTTAAACCAGAAAACCCTTTATATACTCCTGTAAATGCGGTATTGATTGGTCGAAGAAATAACCCTGCAAATTATGAAGAAAAAATTCTTCCTCTTTCTGTTTACAGTCCTCTTCATTATCAACCTTTGCCTGAATTATTCATGGATTTTATTTCAAGTTTAACGGGGAAATCCCCTTCAACGACAGGTGCAGGGAGCGAAGGCGCATTGACAAAGGGCCCTTTTAATGCTTTGTGTACCGTAATTGACTTGAATAATGCTTTAACTTCATACATACTTACTGGCTATCAAGTTTTTTCTACTCCCGCAGGGCATATTGGTTCTCAATACAAGGTGGATCATGATATTAGTCTATTGATTCCAGAACTTTGGGCACGGTTAAGTGAGGAAGAACGTGATGCGGATTGGTTAATAAAAAACAAATTTATGAGCCCTGTAAAGGATTTTACTTATGAAGGCCGAAAAGTTTTGGGAAGTCGGTTAGGCTACCGAATAAATGAAAACTTTACACGGAAGTTTTTGGGACGTGTGTTTGCTAATCCTATGGCCGTATTTCCTGAAGATATTTTAAGCCCCGAGCAACAAAGTCAAAAGGATTTTGCTTTGGGGATAGAAAATATCACAGAAGCACATCAGCGGATAGCCCAGAGTTTAATTGATGATGGAAGCGTTAAACAAGCTTGTCCCCCAATCGAAGGCTTGATATACATCATGGCTAAAGGGGAATGGAACGGATTGACTTTAGGGTCTTCTGAATTCCGAGAACTTTTTACACGTAAGAACTTACTGGCTTCTAAATGGTATCAAAAGCGGTTACTCGCAAAACAACAAAAAGACCTTAAATTGTGGGAAGGGCACCGTCACTATTTAAAAGACTTTGCGGAAAACCCTCAAAATAAATCGTTGTTAAAAGAGTTAGACCTAAAAACGAAAATTGCGAAAGTAGAAGAAGAACTCACGCGGCTTAACAGCCCAGCCCTTTTGGACTCCTTAAAAGGAACAATAGGCTTGGACTCCTTTCTTTAGCAGTTCGCTTGGTTTGGGTGGGTTATTTTGGTTCCATTTTGGTTCCTGGCACCGTGCGTCCCTGGAACCAGCTGTCCCTGGCACCAAATGGGGACACGGGCGAATTCTGCCAATTTTGGCCACTTTTCTTTATAATCTCCCTAATTCTCCTTACTAAGATTCAACTTGGTGAGGGGTTTGTCTTTTTGAGGAAGGGGAAAATGGGAGAGATACCGCCTTCAAATTAGAGTTGTCTGCTCTTTAAATTTTTAAGGTGTGCCTTTTTTTGTCGGGTTACTTCCAAAAAAGTGAACATTCTTCCAGAGGCTGATGATATCACTAATGCCTTCCACTTCTAAGAGAGTGATCAAAGCCTTAAGACTTTGATTGACTGTCTGAAGCTTTTCAATAAGTTCTTTTTTCTGAATAAGATTGTAGGTGATGGTTTTGGGGTCATTGATTTTATCTAGAATATTTTGAACGGATTGAATGAGCGTGTTCATGTTTTCTACTTGGTATTCGACTTCAGTAAAGAGTGTTTGAGTGCCTTTTAATAATCCATTTTTCTTATTACTGACTTGATGGATAATACTTTTAATCGATTGACTGTGTTTTTCAAAGACCAATGCATGATGTAATGTTTTGTTGACTAAGGTATCCATTGAAGTAAGTATGTTAAGGTAGTCTCCAATAAATGGAACAAAACTTTGGTGATACTTTGCTTCAATATTTAAGCTCGCAGAAAGGGATTCCCCTGCTTTTGCCTTGCGAAAGAGGTCACGGTAGTTTTTAACAAAAATAGGCAAGGAATCTGCTTTGTGTAACATCTCGGCGATACCGGGTTCAAAAATTCCTCTTTGTGGTTTTGTGAAGTCCATGTTCACTTGAGAACTTCCCTTTTCAATAAAGATCATACGGGCACCCATCATACTGTGATTGTAATTAATGATTCGTGAATCTTGGGGCAAGTCTAGGCGGTTATAAAATTCCAAGGTCACTAGAGCGGCATCTCTTTGATATTCAATTTTAGCGACTTCTCCTACATTGACTCCCGTATAGCTTACAGGCTCTTGGGGGATAAGTGTCCCTACATTGTCAAAACGTACTTTAAGTAAATGGGGGCCTTTCACAACATCTCTAACCATCAGGTAAGAAACAGCCATGAGGACTGATAAAAGAATGAAACAGGTAATAAATCCTGTTTTGCGATAATGATTATTCATAAGTCTAAAGTAAAATTGTAAGAACGAATTACAAGCTAAACTCACCTTCTCTGGTCATTGTATTTTTTAAACTAATCTTAACATTCTTTTTTCCTATTTAGGTATTTATTGCATTGTAGAACCTGAAAAGCTAGGTTAAGCCTCAGAAAGAAGAGGAAGAGCTGATGACGTATGTAGAAAATAGATATAACCCTGTGAGGCGAAAAACCTTAGAAGTAAAGGTTGGAAATCAGTTAGTCGGGGGGAATTCTCCCATTTTAATTCAGTCTATGACAAATACAAACACAAGGGATATTGCAGCCACAGTTAAACAATCTTTAGAACTGGCTGAGGCTGGTTGTGAACTCATAAGGATTACAGCTCCTACGGTAAAAGATGCCGAATGCTTACAAGAAATTGTGAAACAGGTGCGAAAGAGTGGGTGTCAAGTTCCATTTTCTGCGGATATTCATTTTCAACCCAAAGCGGCTTTTGAATCACTCAAATGGGTAGATAAAGTACGTATTAATCCTGGTAATTTTGTAGATAGTAAATCGGCTCAAGTTAAAGAATATGACGATAAAGCTTTTGAAAGAGGGGTGCAGAGAGTGTACGATTCTTTTGCACCATTAGTGAGAGAGGCAAAGGAACGAGGTGTGGCTCTTCGCATAGGAACAAATCACGGTTCTCTTTCGGACAGAATAATGTATCGATATGGAGACACAGTAGAGGGGCTAGTTGAGTCTGCATTAGAATATGTAAGGGTTTGCGAAGCGGAGAGTTTTGATCAAGTTATTTTTAGTATGAAGGCCTCAAACCCACGAATTGTAGTGCAAGCTTACCGTTTATTAGCCAATCGTTTAAAGGCTGATCATAAGGATTACCCTTTTCATGTAGGGGTTACAGAAGCAGGAGATGGAGAAGATGGCCGTCTTAAATCTGCGGTGGGCATGGGGGCTTTGTTATTAGATGGCTTAGGAGATACAATTCGAGTTTCGCTCACAGAAAACCCCTCGTTAGAAATTCCTGTAGCACAAGAGTTACTTTCTATCTGTCATTTATCTCCTTTGGCGGTACCGACACAAAAAAAGGAATCCATTGATTTCTATAACTTTAAGCGACGAGAAGTAACAGAATTTTTACTGGGTGACCTAAAAGTAGGGGGGCGCGAGCCTATTGCGGTAGGGTGTATTTCTTCTAAAGATTTAGGATTGGCAAATCTCAAAAGAAAAGCAGAGTGGATGGATGGGGAACGACCATTGGTGAATGCAAAAGACTTTACTCAAATCAATCTGATGGATCATAAAAATATTGAGATACAAGTAGAGGATGTAAATGATTTAGAAGCTTTGTCGTTTAATCGAAATGATTTTGATTCCGTATTCTGGTCTGTAATTCCTTCTTCTCATACCGTATTAAAGTATCGTTATTTAACGGCTTGGTTGGATGAACAAGGATTTAAGGATCCTTTGGTGTTAAGAACTAAAACAGACGGAACAGTGGGTGGCAATATGCACAGTGCAGCGACGTTGGGGAGTCTGTTATGTGATGGTTTAGGGGATTTAATTCATGTTGTGAATGATTCGGGGGTTCTTGAATCTGTTGATTTGGGGTATGATATACTTCAGGCTGCTGGTTCGAGGAAGTCAAAAACGGATTACATCTCTTGTCCTAGTTGTGGCAGAACCTTATTTGATTTAGAGGAGACTACTCAAGAAATACGTCAATTGACCTCCCATTTGGGGAGTGTTTCTATTGCGATTATGGGTTGTATTGTCAATGGGCCTGGGGAAATGGCTGACGCTGATTTTGGGTACGTAGGCGGGGCACCTAATAAGGTCAACTTGTATGTTGGCCGAGATTGTATCAAGTACAATATTTCAGAGAAAGAGGCTCCTGCCGCTTTGGTAGAGTTGATTAAAGAACATGGTAAGTGGATTGAGCCTGCTTTAGTATAGGCTTAAGTTTTTTTTAAAGGTAGACGTTTCTGGTCTATTGATTGAATAATTAAAAGAAAGAATACTTTTGAAAATATTATCCAATATCCCTTTAGCTGTTGAGTCTTTGCACTC
>CAZLBO010000161.1:0-5366 GCA_964557725.1 uncultured Bifidobacteriales bacterium
GTAGCTTGCGGGGTAGCTTGCGGGGTAGCTTGCGGGGTAGCTTGCGGGGTAGCTTTATAATAAAATATGACACGAATAAAATTTTCACTAAAATGATACACTTTTTGATCGTAATTCTTTAGTATTCTCGGAATACCTGAACCTAATTGTTCTACAAGTTTCAAGTCTCTAAAAATTCTCATTATCATTTTATTTTTAGGTTGAGAAACTCCTGCAAGAAACTCTTCTTCTGTAAGCTCCTGAGGAATACCACCCTTTGATGTAATCTCAAGTCTATCTGAAAAAAATTCAAACTTTGGCGGAACTTCCAAAGAGTAATCATTATGAACTATCGCATTTATCATCGCTTCACGTAAAGCAACAGGGTCTATCATTCGTTTCTGTTCACGTTCTAAACTGCCTGTTATCCTTGTAAAAGTACGATTTTCAACCTTAAACTTCTCATCTACAGCTTTTGCCGCTTTGATTAATGAGCAATAACCATATTCTTCATTCTCAATGAGATCAATTCTATCTATTCCAGAGTATTTAGCAACTTTAATGGAGCATCCATTCTCATCTGATAGAAGATAAGCTGCATAATTGTATTCACCATTTTTTGTAAGAAGTTCAAGTGGACGAGCAAAATTTTCATTAAGAGTAAGTCCCTTTTCATAGTAATAAATTTTTAGTTGCTCAAATGTTAAATCCTGATAAGGAGAAGCGGTTAAGCCTATACTGTTTCTTGTTCGCTTTGCAAAAAGCTCTTCTATCATTTTTGTAGTCATTGGCTCTGAAGCGCTACCAACTCGAACAAAGCACCCTTTGGGTGACATTCCTTTTTTAGCCAAGTAGTAAGGACGTTCAGAACCTCCAGCAACAATTATTTTGATGACAGTTTTACGATTTAATCTTTCAGTGATAATATCGAATAACCCTAAAATTGATGGAGATATATTATGTTTAAGGCGGTCTTTTATCTTAAGTTGAAGAGAATCAACATCAGTAAGTCCAACAGCTTTTCCATTATCATCAACACCTATGTATATAATACCACCAGTCTTTGAATTAAGAAATGCGATGACTTCTTTTTCGAGAGAAGAATTTAATTGAATTTTATACTCTGTGAAATTATTTTCAAACATCGCTCTTCTCCAAAAGCCTCCTCCCTAAAAAGTATCCAAAAACCACTGTACTCAAGCAGGTTATAATGGGAAAGAGTGGCCATGAAAGAGCGTACACAGGTTCAAATTTAAGCTGGGGAAATACGTTGGTCACTAAGGCTGGCTTAAAGGGGATAAGACTAAAAGCTCCGATAATTGTTCCGATAAACACCCCTGTTCCCGCTAGTTTTTTAGGCAACAAGGCCAGAATAAACAAGCCTAACAAAGGGCCTAAAAATAAAGAAGTATACATTAAGGCCGTAGAAAGTAAATCATGTTCAGTTTGTGAAATATAGACCCCTGCCCCTACTCCTAAAACACCAAAACCAAGAATAGACCAACGCACCAATTGGAAATGTGTTTTGTCCAATAAATCAGGAGAGTACTTTTTGAGAAAATCCACTGAGAAGGTATTAGATAAAGCCGTTAAAGCAGAGTCCAAAGAGCTCATGGCCGCCGCAAAAATACCGGCAACTAAAATACCTGTCACTCCATCGGGCAAGTAATTAACAATAAAATAAGAAAAAGCCTTTTTTGCAGCAATACTCTCTCCCCCTTCAATGGGATGTAACTGGAAAAAAGCATAGAGAAAAACACCCACAAGCATAAAAATAAGGGTAAAAACAAACCCTAAACCCCATGATAAAAAGGCTGATTTTTGAGCCTCCTTAATACTTTTAACACATAAATAACGCTGTACAAACTGTTGATCGGTTGTGCGTACGGCTAATTCAACGACAAAAACCATCAACCCCAAAGTCCAAAAGTTATTGGCTTGACTCAAGTCAAAATCAAAGTTGAATATTTGAGTATGCCCAGCTTCTGCGCTTAGCTTCCAAAGAGAAGATAACGTGTCTCCCTGACTCCCCAAATAAAAGAATATAAAGAGACTCGAACCTATCAATACAAAAAATTGCATGACATCCGTCCATATCACGGCTTCCATTCCTCCAAAATAAGTATAGAGAATAGCAATTACCCCTATAATCAAAATGGCTTGAGTCACTGTAATATTTAATATCTCGGAAAAAAGTAAGGCAGGGCCATACATTAAAATTCCCACTCGAAACATCAAGTTAAAAACATAAATTAGAGCCGCTAAAGTACGCGTCTTTCCATCAAAATGAATCTCAAGAATCTCATAAGCACTCGAAACATTTTGATTGCGAATAAAGGGAATAAAAATTTTGATGGAAAAAAGAATCGCAATAAAGCCACCTATCTGATACATCAATAAAGCCATGTTCGCTTTAAAAACATACTCAGGATTTCCTAAAAAACTAGAAGCAGAAAGAGACGTCGCAATTAAACTAATGCCCACTGCCCACCACGGAATACGACCTGAGCCAAACATAAAATGACGCAACTCTTTATTCCCTCGGGAAAAGTATAAGCCTAAACCCACCGTGGCAAAAAGGTAAGTCAATAAAACAAGCCAGTTGATCCAACCAAAGGCATGAGGTGTCATGATTTATCCTCCTTCAGAGTAAAAAACAATGCGGTTTCGACCTGTTTTTTTTGCGTGATATAAAGCCTTATCCGACTTCTCAAGAACCTCTTTTCCATAACGAGAATCAGTGGGGTAAGTGGCTGCTCCAATGCTCATGGTTATTTTTAGCACACCACCTGGCACATCGTATTCCTTTGCCTGAATCGCTAGACGAATGCGCTCTGCTGTTTCTTTGGCTTGAGCGATATTTGTTTGACTGAGTACACAAACAAATTCTTCTCCCCCATATCTTGCGACGGTATCATGACTAGCATCTACTATTTGAGAGATGATTTGAGCCACATTTTTTAATACCACATCTCCTACATGGTGTCCGTAGTTATCATTGACCTTCTTAAAGAAATCAATATCTAACATCATGACCGTTACAAGGTATCCCCCTCTTTCTGCTCGTCTAATTTCTTGTTGATAGTTTTCTTGAAAAGTCTTGTGATTAATTAGCCCTGTTAAACCATCTTTGCGAGACATTTCTTTTTTCTCTTCGTAAATACGCGCACGAGAAAGAGCAAAACCTGCTGCACGGGCAATGGTCATCACCAATTCTTTTTGATGTTCATTAAAACTATTCTTTTTTGTAGACTCTAAAGTAAGAACATGAGTCACGCCTTTATCCGTTCGGACAGGAACAGCTAAAAGGCACTTGAAATCTGTATTGATTCGTTCCCTTGGAGATAATCGAGGGACCTTCTCTGAACGATTAAATGTTTTAGCAATAACCTGTTCTTTTTCAAACACCAATTGAACAAGCCCTTGTTCTTCAAATTTAAAAGTAAAATCATCAAAATAACGCGCATCCACTCCCTTACAAAAAAGAACTTCTCCACTTCTCTCTTCGCCCTTTTTTCCGACGAGCATAAATCTATCTGCATCAATCGATTGGACAATATAATCCTCTAAATAACCGACAATCTCCTTTTCCGACATGTTCTCTAAAAATTTACGTTGATAGGTTGTCAAGGCTGCCAGTTGATCCCGTTGATAACTATTTTCAAAGCTTGTATAAGAAGCATACATAAACTGCCCTATCATCGCCGAAAAGTTTTCCATTGCCCTAATACTTTTTTTATCAAAGGCAAAGCCCTTTAAGCTATCCGCTAATAAGGCTCCTCGCCTGACTCCCTTCACTATAATAGGGACTCCCGCAATGGAACGCACGCCTTCATTTTTTGAGTAATATTTCAACTGTGAAGAATCAGTCACAATGTCACGTTCTAAAACTCGTCCTACATCCTCTTTTAATAGGAGGCCGACGAGTCCTTCTCCTGCAACCACTTGAACCCCAGGAACAATATGTTCACTATCACTCACCCAAACTCGTAAATAAATTCCATTGACCCGATGGGGAACAAAAATCGCTAAAGTATGCCCTCCAATAGCTAACCGCAAAACAGTTAGGGCATCTAATAATGTTCGATCTATCACTTCTTCTAATTCTTGAAGGTATAAACGCCGCCTATCTCTAATTGAGGCGATACTTTCTTCTACATTTAACGTGCGTGCTGGACGCCCTTTGACCACTCCAATACTCTCCGTTTCTGCAATTGGCAAATCAGTTTCTGCACCTTTCGAAAAAAGATCACTGCGGAAGGCATACCAAACAAAACAAATTAATGCAGGAATCCCTGCATAACTATATAACTCGCCTTTAAAGGCTAAGCCTGCAAAAAAAGCTCCCAAGGTTAGGCTAATCATCTAACACCTTTATTTTTTCCCCACTCGAATAAACCAATAAAGCGCAGATCCTCCAAAAAGGACATTTGCTATCCATGCTCCTTTCACAGGAGATAGTGCTCCATTTTCACCCATAATCACTCCCATTCTCAACCCTATGAAATATAGAATTGTGATGAGGAGAGCGATACCAAATTTTAAAGTCAAACCAGTTTTAAATGCGTGTACAGCCACACTCACTCCAAATAAAATCATGATAAGCCCTACGAGACTACTCGATATTTTAAAATGCTTTTGTGTTTCGAGCCGATGGGTCGATTCTCCCGCCCTTTTTAAGATTCCAATCCGCTTTTCCAAAATTTTCAAATTCATTTCATCAGGAAAGATACGATTATTAATTAAATCCTCGGGCTTATCTCTCAATTGGTCTAATCGCAAGGTATCAAAGGAGTGAGCCAATAACTTTCCCCCTTCAAATTGACGGTGAATCCCCTTGATCAAAACCCATACATCATCCCAAATCATTAAATTAGCATCGTACCGCTCTGCCAACGACTTCCCTCTTTCAATCAATATGGTTACTTCTCGCCCTGTACGGTTAGTTCCGGAGTAATGTTGGAAAAAATATGTCACCTTATTTGGACCAATAAAAACAAATTTATAGCGTTCCTTAGGGTTGCTTCTTTTATTTTCAGGAGTCTTGGGTTCCTTAATCCTAAACCTTTTGTGATTCGAGTCAGGGAGCAAGGTGTTTCCAAAATAAAACATTCCTCCCGAAAGAAGAACACCAAAAAGGATGATGGGAGCTAATATCTTATAAATCGAGGTTCCCGTTGCTCGCATCGAAACAATTTCTAAATTTTTAGCTGCAGATCCCACACTAAAAACAGAGGCAATAATCAGTGCGATAGGAAAGATCATATAAAGGATATATGGAATGGAGTGAAGGTAATAAGTAAATATTTCTGCACGAGAATGATCGATCCATGAGTTTGTATTCTCAACAATATCGATTACCAGAAAAATAGCCGTCACACAACCCA
>CAZLBO010000161.1:5376-5907 GCA_964557725.1 uncultured Bifidobacteriales bacterium
AAGCAATAGTTTGATAAACTGAAATAACAAGTGACGGGGGTATAATGAAAACATCTTATCTCCCTGTCAAACGCAAAACACGGGTGAGTAAAAAGAGGCCTATCACCCCTACAATTATATTAGGAGACCACATGGCTAACCAAGGAGAAATATAAAGTTTATCGGCTAAAGACTCCCCTCCCAAAAGGCAAACCCAATAAATCATGACAAACAATGCACTGAGGATACAACCCACTCCAATGCTTCCTCTTTTTGCTAAAACCCCCAAAGAGCCCCCTGCCAAAACAAAAACAATACACGCCACAGGGATGGAGAATTTTTTGTGTATTTCTACTAAATATTTACTGCTTATTTTTGTTTCTCTCAATTGGCTTTTTCTATACCGCCTCACTAAATACAGTTTCTCTTTTTCTCGATTCTCTAACCGTTTATAAAAAACACTGCTGACAGGAAATGTTTCCCACCATTCCTTTTCAAATAAACGAGGGGGAATGGATGACATCACACTATCAGCAGCAAGGGTACTATCCA
>CAZLBO010000162.1:0-5847 GCA_964557725.1 uncultured Bifidobacteriales bacterium
CCCGATACAATTAAGCCTCCTGAAAAAAAAGAAATGATTGAGCAAAAACCACCTAAGGTGATGAATAAAATAATTTCTACGCCTACTAATAAGAATCTATATGTAGGTATCAATGGTAGCGCCCTTCCCAGAGTCGGTCGATTATTTCCTATAGGATTGTCATTTGAAGCCCCTTCAGGCCTACCTAATCTTTCCATAGGTGCTCAATTCCATTTTCAGTATTATAGACATGCTATTTCACATTCTATTAATAGCCTAAAAAGTTTCAATGAGGAGTCGTTTCGTAACTATTACTTTTTATTCTCTAGTACCTATTACTTAGACACCTTTCTTTCTCACTATGATTTAACGGTAAAAGGTTTAAGACCTTACATTAAGGCAAATGTGGGATACCTCTATTCCGATCATCGATTTCACAGTTCCAAGGGATATCTCCCGATTGAAGCTTTAGATCAAGGGTTTGTTGGTGGTGCGACCATCGGCACTAAATATCATGTACTTGACTATTTAAGTGTTTACGGAGATATTGGGTATGGTATCCAAGTGTTCAACATTGGAGTAGAATACTTGTTTTAGTTTTAAAAAGTGCTTAAATCTGACGAATTTCGTCCGTGTCCCCATTTGGTGCCAGGGACAGCTGGTGCCAGGGACGCTCGGTGCCAGGAACCAACAAGCAATTATCGAATTAAAACAGCACTCAAGCTAAAAGAAGCGCCTGAAGCAAGTGGCTCACCAGCTACATATCCCTTCATCTTATATCCTGCTTCCATGGAAATTGCAAAAGACTCGTAGATACTTTTAATCGGAATAAGCATTTTAAACCAAGCCCCCATGCCCATTTTTTCTGTTCCATTAAAAATGCGAGGTTGTCTCCAAACTTCTGCTCTCACATCTACAACAGCAGATCCTCCGTCCCATAATCCAGAAGTCTCTGTTCCACCACCCCAAAAGGAGGAGGAACCTTCTTCCCCTTTACGAAAAAAGACACCTATGGTTTTTTGATTAAAACGAAAATAATTTTCAAAAATAGTTTCTGTTCCAAAAGGTGTGAGGGCGTATTGAAAAGAGGGCAGATAATCCACTTTGCCCATTGAGATCATGGGGTATGAATAATCATGTTCACCAGACCAAAGATAACTCTTAACATAGCCCCATATTGCTAGATAGATAAAGGGGTCAAAAAAAACGATATTAGAGCCCTCTTCTAACTGACTCTGAGTCATCTTTTTTGAATATCCATTCGAATCATAAAACCCATTAATTGTATTAATATAGCTCGCAATATCATGAGATTCTTCTGCCTTAAGAGGGTCGTCAAATGTTCTGATATAACCAAATAAATCTAAATTTGAATTAAAGTACAACCATGATTGATAGTACGGGATTTTCTGTCCTTCTACCCATTTCATTTTCAAACGCCGACTCATTACAAAACTCGCTTCCACTCCACCAAGGGCTACCATCAATTTTTCACTCATTCCTAAATCCCGTCTTGGTCGATAAGAAGTCGCCCCCCCTCCTTCTCCCCATGGAGGGGGAAGAGTTATCTCATAAGTAATATCGTAAGCATCCACTTCCTTAAGCCTAACTCCATGTCCAAATATCTCATGCTGGGCAACAAAAAGGTAGTCTGTAAAAACATTTTCCCAATAAAAACCTTGAAGTCCACGATACAGCACTCCACCTGCTTTAGAAATGAAACTTGTTTCTTCCCACTTTTTAGGGCCGATAAAATAATTATCCATTCGAAAAAATAAATTCTGAATGAGTAACAAATTCTCGGCTCCCTCTCTAGCTGAAGGATCCTTATCTAAGGCCAACTGATAAGTCGGCTGAGCCCATAGGGGATTTAAACAAGCCAATAACATCAGCCATGAAATTAAATAGAAGGAACGTAATCTCATCATATTAAAATTCTTATTTTTTTATAAAATCAAATACCTAAGTTCCCAGGAGTACGAGGGTAAGGAATAACATCACGAATATTACTCATGCCCGTTACAAACTGTACTAATCGCTCAAAGCCCAATCCAAAACCTGCATGAGGGACAGATCCAAATCTGCGAAGGTCGAGGTACCATGAAAGGCTCTCAGGGTCAATCTCATTCTCACGCATACGTTGGGTTAAAAGCTCAAGATTATCCTCTCGTTGTGCGCCCCCAATAATCTCCCCTACTTTAGGTAACAATACATCCATCGCCCTAACTGTTTTCCCATCTGAATTCATTTTCATATAGAAGGCTTTAATACTTGCAGGATAATCCGTTACAATCACAGGGCCTTTAAATACTTCTTCCGTTAAATAACGTTCATGTTCTGACTGTAAATCTTTACCCCATTTTACGGGGTATTCAAATTTTTGCGAAGATTTTTCTAATAATTCCACTGCTTCTGTATAAGTAATGTGCTTGAATGAACTTTTGCCAATTCCTTCTAGAGTTTCGACTACTGTTTTATCAATTCGTTGATTAAAAAAAGCCATGTCTTCAGTACAATTTTTAAGAACATAGGAAAAACAATGCTTTAAAAATGCCTCGGCAAGTTCCATGTCCTTTTCTAATTCTGCAAATGCCATTTCGGGTTCTACCATCCAAAACTCAGAAAGGTGTCTTGATGTATGTGAATTCTCTGCACGAAAAGTAGGCCCAAAAGAATAAACATCCCCTAGGCTGCAAGCATAAGGCTCTAACTCTAGCTGGCCACTTACCGTAAGGTTAGCTTGCCGTTTAAAAAAGTCATTTTCATAACTAAAAGGCTTCTTCTCTTTTGATACCTTTTCCAAATCTAAACTCGTGACCCTAAACATCTCCCCTGCTCCTTCGCAGTCACTCCCTGTAATAATAGGAGTATGGACATATAAAAAGTTTTGTTCCTGAAAAAACTGATGAACCGCAACAGACAACGCGTTTCGAACACGCATCACCGCTCCAAACGTATTTGTTCGGGGTCTTAAATGTGGCATTTCACGCAAGGTCTCAAAATTAACTCGTTGCTTACCAATAAGATATTCTTCAGGAGGACACTTTCCTACTTCCTCTACCTTAGTTGCCAACACTTCAACCCTTTGCTTTCCCCCTTGGGATTCTTTAAGTTCCCCCTCTATCACCACCGAGCAACCCGTATATAAATGTTGTACGGTCTCGGTATAATTTGAGAGGCTTTTATCCGCAATCACCTGAATATTAGCTAAGCAAGAACCATCATTAATTTCTATAAAGGAAAAGCCCCCTTTGGAGTCTCTTCTGGTTCGCACCCAACCTTTTACTGTCACAGCACTCCCAAAAGAATCGGATTGCAAAATTTCTTTAACTCGTTGATTCATCATAACTCCTCCGCCTTAATCATTCTAGGATAGAAAGTGGCTTAAATTTACAAATAACTCGGTTTTTTATCTTTCTTTATCTCTATTTCCTTTTGTTTATATTGTCTAGTTTATTAGTAGACAATACCCTTGTTTTACAACCCAATAACTACTAAAATTGGTCTTATGAATTCAAAAACACCCACCAAAGCCTATTCACAAAAAATCCTTGATTTAGCCTCGGCACCCAAGCACCGAGGAGCCTACTTCCACGAAGATGCCAAAGATAAAAATATGGCGTTAGTCGAAGGAAAGTACCGTGATTTAAAAGTTTACTGGCTCGTGAACCCTGAAACAGACACCGTCTTTTCTGCTAAGTTTTTTGCATATGGTGGCACTTTATCCCTCGCTATTGGAGAGGCCATTTGCACCCTAGTAGAAGGACATAATTTTACGGATCCAGGGGTTTTTAGTATTCAGGATATTGAAAATTTTTTGAGAGATACGCCTGACACTCCTGCTTTAGCGGAAGAAAAGGAAGACACTTTTACTGCCGTAATTGAAATTCTCAAAGAAACCCGCAGAAATTACCCCGATGCAAAAAATGTGGCCGTTGCCACTCAAAAGGCCAGCGAAATTAAAAATGATCCTCGAGACTTTTCCAGTTTAGATGAAGCAGGAAAAAAGTGGTTAGATACCCCCAAAGAAGAACAACTCAAAAAAATTGAAGAAGTTCTCACTAAAGATATTCGTCCAGGGTTAAACATGGATGGAGGAGACATTACAGTACTTGACCTAGAGGAAGGTTATAAATTAAAAGTAAACTGGGAAGGAGCCTGTGGGGGCTGTTCTTCTTCTGCAGGAGCCACGTTGTCTTATTTAGAAGATAAATTGAGAAAAGAACTATTTGAAGGCCTAAAGGTAGAGTCCGACTCTGCTCAGGAGTTTTATAATTAAAATGAGTATCCTCGACAAAAAAGAATATAAGTATGGGTTTGTCAGTTCCATTGAATCCGAAACCATTGCCAAGGGTTTAAATGAAGATGTTGTCAGACTCATTTCAAAAAAAAGAGAAGAGCCACAATTCATGTTGGACTTCCGATTAAGGGCATACAAAAAATGGCTTACTATGAAGGAACCTGTTTGGCCTAATGTAGAGTATCCTCCCATAGATTATCAAAACATTAGTTATTACTCTGAACCCAAAGTCAAAAAAAAATTAGAGAGTATGGATGATGTGGATCCAGAACTTCTCCGAACATTTGAAAAACTAGGCGTTCCTATTGACGAACGCAAACAATTAGCAAATGTGGCTGTAGATGCGGTGTTTGATAGTGTGAGTGTAGCCACGACCCATAAAAAAAAGTTACTGGAACATGGCATCATCTTTTGTTCTTTTAAAGAAGCCCTTTTAGATTACCCTGAATTAATAGAGCAATACATGGGCTCTGTGGTTCCCATTGGCGATAACTATTTTGCAGCTCTTAATTCTGCCGTTTTTACTGACGGCTCCTTTGTATTTATCCCTCCTAATACCAAAAGTCCAATGGATCTCTCCACTTACTTCCGCATCAATAGCGAAGAAACAGGGCAGTTTGAAAGAACCCTTATTATTTGTTCAGAAAACAGTAGTGTTTCTTATTTAGAAGGTTGTACCGCCCCTCAATTTGATTCCAATCAATTACATGCCGCAGTAGTAGAGCTTATCGCTTTAGAAAATGCAAATATAAAATATAGTACGGTACAAAACTGGTATGCTGGCGACCCTGAAACAGGTGTAGGAGGGGTTTTTAACTTTGTTACTAAACGAGGAAATTGTAAAGGCAATGGCTCTAAAATATCTTGGACACAAGTAGAAACAGGTTCTGCCATTACTTGGAAATACCCCAGTTGTATTTTAACAGGAGACCATTCGGTAGGAGAATTTTATTCCGTTGCTTTAACAAATGGAAAGATGCAAGCTGATACAGGAACCAAAATGATACATGTGGGTAAAAACACCAAATCCAAAATCATTTCCAAAGGTATTTCAGCAGACCAATCGAGTAATACTTATCGGGGCTTAGTTCGAATCGGAAAACAAGCCAGCAATGCCCGAAATTTTAGTCAATGTGACAGCATGTTAATCGGACAACAAAGTAGCGCACATACCTTCCCCTACATAGAGGGAAGCAATAGCCAAACCCAAGTAGAACATGAAGCCACCACCTCAAAAATAAGTGAAGAACAACTTTTTTATATGGAATCAAGGGGCATTAATCGAGAGGATGCAGTGGGAATGATTGTCAATGGGTTTTGTAAGGAAGTACTGACTCAACTCCCCATGGAGTTTGCTGTAGAAGCCCAACAACTCCTTTCATTAAAATTAGAAAACACCGTAGGATAAAAGATCAATAGGAAAACAATGTTAGACATCAACAACATACATGCGAAAGCAGAAGAGCCCATTTTAAAAGGAATAGACCTTCACTTAAAAAAAGGGGAAGTGCACGCCATTATGGGCCCTAACGGCTCAGGTAAGAGTACTCTTTCTAAAATTATTGCAG
>CAZLBO010000163.1:0-5843 GCA_964557725.1 uncultured Bifidobacteriales bacterium
CCACTTTTCGGCTTTTGTCGTGTCTTGCTTCCAACCAGGGAATGTTTTATAAATAGGCTTCGCTTTTTCGACATCCGTCACTTTTGAGGGAAAGGAAAGAACTCTCTTGCCCTCTATCTCATAAGCTTCACAAACTTTAACTTCATCAAAACTATCCAGAACATCCAACTTGGTAAAAGCAAGATGAGTCAAGCCATTCACCATTGTTGCTTTTCTTAAAATCACTGCATCAAACCACCCACAGCGTCTTGTTCTGCCTGTGGTTGCACCAATTTCATTACCAATCTTTTGAATTCTTTGGCCAGCTTCATCATTCAATTCTGTGGGAAAAGGGCCGTTTCCTACTCGTGTGGTATAAGTTTTAACAATACCTATCACTTGATTGATTGCTGTTGGGCCGACTCCCGAACCAATACAAGCAGACCCTGCTACCGTATTAGAAGAAGTCACAAAAGGGTGGGTTCCATGGTCAAGGTCAAGGATTGTGCCTTGTGCCCCTTCAAATAACAACTGTTTTCCCTCTTCCATTTGCCCATGAAGATAAGCAACAGTATCTGTCACAAAAGGCTTTAATCTTTCTGCATAGCCAACATAGTTTTTGTGTATTTCTTCTACGGACAAACCAACATCTGCCGCCTTTACTTGAAAAAACCGTTCTACAAATTCAACATTCTCTTGAATTCTTTCTTTTAAAAGCTCAGACTCAAATAAATCTCCCACTCGAATCCCTCTTCGGCTCACTTTATCTGCATAAGCAGGCCCAATTCCTCTACCTGTGGTACCAATCGCCTTTTTTCCTGCTGCTTTTTCTTTTAGTTGATCCGCTACTGCATGATAAGGAAAAACCACATGAGCACAATCAGAAATAAACAACCTGTCTTTTGCCAAAATCCCTCGGCCTTCAAGATCATCTAATTCTATTAATAACTGTTTGGGGTCAAGCACAACTCCGTTAGAAATCACGCATGTTTTATCTGGACGCATAATGCCCGAAGGAATTAAGTGAAAAACAAACTTTTCATCGCCTACTTCTACAGTATGGCCAGCATTTGCTCCCCCCTGAAAACGAACCACAATGTCCGCATCATCCATTAAATAATCAACTACTTTGGCTTTACCTTCATCGCCCCATTGGGCCCCTACAATAATTCTATTCGTCATTGTTTTTTCCTAAAATAACTGTTCTAAACGTCCAATTCACTTACAAGATGAACGTGATCCTCTATAAACTTCTTTCTTCTATCTACTTCCTCTCCCATTAAAATGGAAAAGATTTGATCGGCTTCTACTACATCATCCATAACCACTTTTTTAAGCATTCGTGTGGCAGGGTTCATGGTCGTTGTCGCTAATTGGTCAGGGTTCATTTCGCCCAAACCTTTATAACGTTGAATGTATAGGCCTTTTTTTCCTTTAAACTCTTCAACTAAATCATCTTTTTCTTTAATTGAAAAAGCGTACTTCTCCGAGCTTCCTGCCTTAACCTTAAACAAAGGAGGTTGTGCAATATATAACACTCCGTTTTCAATTAATTCACGCATATATCTAAAAAAGAAGGTGAGTAATAAGGTTTGAATGTGAGAACCATCCACATCCGCATCGGTCATAATAATAATCTTGTGATAGCGGAGCTTATTGTAATCAAAAGAGTCTTGACCAATGCTTGTTCCTATGGCACTAATTAAAATATCAATTTCATCATTGTCTAAAATTTTGTCGAGGCGTGCCTTCTCTACATTTAAGATTTTTCCCTTAAGAGGTAGTATCGCTTGAAAGTTACGGTCTCTGCCTTGCTTTGCACTTCCGCCCGCAGAGTCTCCTTCCACTATATACATTTCACATTCTTTGGGATCGCGTGAAGAGCAATCCGCTAATTTACCAGGTAAGCTTCCACTTTCTAAAACGCCTTTTCGCCTCGCCATCTGTTTGGCTTTTCTTGCTGCTTCTCTAGCCACGGCGGCATTATAACAACGCTCTAAAATAACTCTGGTTATCGCAGGGTTTTCTGCAAAATAAGTACTGAGCCCTTCATTCACAATAGACTCTACTATCCCCTTAATTTCCTGATTTCCTAACTTATGTTTTGTTTGACCTTCAAATTGAGGGTCCATCATTTTAAGAGAAATAATAGCGGTTAAGCCTTCTCGAATATCCTCTCCTGCAAGAGTAATATCCTTTTTCGCTTTCGCAAAATTTTGTTTTGCATAGGAGTTAATGGATCGGGTCATGGCACTTTTAAAGCCTGCCACATGAGTTCCACCGTCTACGGTGTTTACATTATTCACAAAAGAGTAAAGGTTTTCCATATAGGATTCATTATACTGAAATCCAATTTCAACCATAACACCCCCTTCTTCTTTTACAAAGTGAACAGGGGTTTCCATTAACTCTTTTCTGTTTTGATCAATAAATTTTACAAAGGCAGGAATTCCATCGGGATAACAAAAAGAAAACTCTTTTCCGTCTTCTCTCTCGTCTTTAAAGTTAATCGTTAGCCCTTTATTCAAAAAAGCCAACTCTCTCAACCGTCCACAAAGAGTTTCCCCACTAAAAACCAATTCCGTAAAAATTTCTCCATCAGGCAGAAAGTGTACTTGAGTTCCTTTTTCCGAAGGATCACAGGTTTTTGTCACACTACCAGGATCAAGAGGCGCGCCTCTTTCAAAGCTTTGAGTAAAGACGTCTCCCTTTTGGTAAACCTCTACATCTAATCTAATTGAAAGAGCGTTCACACAAGAAACACCCACTCCATGTAGACCAGCAGAAACTTTATAACTCTCCCCTTCAAACTTTCCCCCTGCATGTAGCTTTGTCATCACCACTTCAAGAGTTCCCACTCCTTCTGTAGGGTGCATCGCTGTAGGGATTCCTCGGCCATTATCACGAACCACAATTCCATTGTCTTTTGTAATTCTAATACTCACGGTATCCGCAAAGCCGGCCATGGCTTCATCAATAGAGTTATCCACAACCTCATAGACCAAATGATGTAATCCACGAGAATCTGTAGATCCGATATACATGGCAGGGCGTTTTCTAACCGCTTCCAAGCCTTCTAAAACTTTAATATCACCGGCACCGTACTCTTTATCTTCAGCCATTTAAGTCTCCTAAACTCACATCCAAACTATTTCTTCCACCATTTTCTGGCCAAGCTCTTTATTTATCTTTTGAATAATAGGGCTTGATTCAAACCTCAACTCCATTTTCCAATTGGAGTCACTTACTTTTACATACAATCTCTTCTCAAGATACCTTTCTATCTCTGCAATTTCAGAAATTTTTTCTCCCACAACTAAATGCCACACTTTGCGAAGCCTTTGCTCATCCATCAAATGCGACAAACCCAAGCCATCAAACGTCCCTTCTAAAAAGAGCGATATTTTTCTTGGCCCATGAGATATCATTCTTTAGTTGTCTAACTCTCCCTCTTTAATCCGTACAACCTGCTGAAAGGAAAAAGGAATATCCTCTTCTCGGGGAGTTGCCAAAAAGACTTGTCCGCTTTCTGTCATCATTGAACTCACCTCACTTCTCCTTGCTTCATCCAGCTCTGCAAAAACATCATCTAAAAGTAGTATTGGTGGCTCTTGAAACTTTGTTTCCAAAGATTTTGCCGAGGCCAACTTAAGGCTTAATGCAATCAACCTCTTTTGGCCTTGAGAGCCAAAATCTACTGCTTTTTTGTCTGACAGCAAAATTAATAAATTATCCTTATGTGGGCCAATTAAACTGGTTTTCACCACTTTTTCATAGGCTTGTACTTTTAGCATCTTTTTATAAAAAACTGCTTTTATGGCCTCTTTTTCTCGGAAAGGATATTCCCTCTCTCCTTCATAAGTAATACTTAAGCTCCCTTTTCCTCCTGATCGAGCATAAAACTCATGGGAAAGTGGCCCTAATCGCTCTAAAAACTTAAGCCGTTTAAAAATAATTTCCGCTCCATACTCTAATAACTGTTCATTAAGTGCCTCTAGCACATCTAAAGTGTACTTTGCTTCCTCTTTGAGTACTACATTTCTCTGTTTAAGCGTTCTTTGATAATTTCTGAGGGTAATTAAATACTCGGGTGAATGCTGACACATAAGTGCGTCCAAAAACTTTCTTCGGCTCCCTGGGCTTCCGTTGACTAAATCAAGGTCTGAGGGAGAAAAAAATACCACAGAAAAAGATCCTATAAGATCCGACAACCTTTTACTGGCCTCTCCTTGCTTTCTTATTTCCTTGGTTCCATCTGCTTTAAATAGTACCGACTGTGTATGCAACCGCCCATCACGAGAAACCCCTTCAATTCTCAAAATAAAGTCTTCTGCTTCCCAACGGATGAGGTCTTTGTCTTTACGAGTACGAGGAGAATGCCCCAAGCAACAATAGTGAATAGCCTCTAAAAGGTTAGTTTTCCCTTGCCCATTGTCCCCCGTAATCAAATTGGTTTCAGGAGAAAATTCGATTTGTTGCTCTGTATAATTCCTAAATCGGTAAATGTGAATACTTTTTAAGTGCATTTAAGCCTTGTTTATTCTCTTATCCCCCCAAATGTAATTGATTGAGCCCCTAGGGCTTAAGGTTTTTTCAGAACTTTTGTGTGGCCTATATCGTTATTTCTGGCTGTTTGGGTTTCTTTATAAACCAAGAGACAAGAAAATTGATTAGAAGCAAACTTGCTTAGATTTAAATCTCAATAACAACAGGGATAATTTTATATCCCTGTTTGTTAATTGGCTTTAAATTATTATGCAATTCATCAAGCATTTCACTTTTGGTTTTGGTTTTGGTTTTTCCGAACTCTCCATAGCGACCAACTACATATAATCCTGCTTTTAGATTTAAAATATCAAGATATTCTTTTAGTTGATATAACCCATCACAATTCCAAGTTTTATTTTCACCCCGTTTAACTTCAATAACAGTTTTTAAATTTTTATTTCCAGAATCAAATTTCACTTCAACATCAAGACGTTTCCCTTTTTCTTTCTTTGATGGGTTTAAATTATTAATGCTACAACGTTTAATTTTTAATTCTCTAGACGCTATAATGGGTGACTTAAGGCTTCTCCAGTTGAGCCAATGGCAAATCAAATCCGACAAAGCTTCTTCCTCTTTCGGTTTTCTCACAATCGACTTTCTTTCTCTCTTTCTCTTTCTCTTTTCATCAGATTTTTTAGTTATTTCAATTTCAACATGCTCATCCCAGAGAAGAGTTGAAAGTCCATTTTCGCCATTTATAACATCGACTTCAAACTCTTTTAATAGTTCACTCAGCCATTCCACTAAGTCATTATTATCTTTAATGAGCACCACTCCATCCGACAGAAGAAATGACTTTAAATCTTCTAATGAAACTTCCAAGAGGTTCTCATTTGAAATGTTTTGGACAACATTCTTCTGAATATAACCAAACTCATCAAACCCAGTAATACTCTCCATTAAATAATTATAATTCTTTTCAAAATTATGGGGAAAATTCGAGAGTAAAGTATTTAAAAATAACTCTCTATTTCCAGATATATTATGCCTCCAAGTAACCGTCCCATTTAATTCAGGATCAGTATCAGGTGGGAAGTTGGTAAACAACATCACAATTACTTGTAGTAACGAATCTTCTTTCCAATTTTTTAATTTAGATTTTTCTATACTAAATCTATCAATATTAAACTGTTTAAACAATTCCTCAGCACCTTTGGAATTCTTTTTGTTATATTCAACTAACCTTTCCCAAGCTAATTCGTTAAATTCTCTAATAAGGAAAACAAAGTTTTCCGAACTATTTATCTCATTGGTGAGACTTTGTTCGTTTTCCCAAGAGTAATACCAAGAATTAAGAAAATCATTATCGACTTCCT
>CAZLBO010000164.1:0-5834 GCA_964557725.1 uncultured Bifidobacteriales bacterium
CCTTTTGACATTCAGCCCAAGTTTCAAATTTTTTTTGATTTCCTAGACCGTAATGAACGGCATAGACCTTCTTTTTCCCCAAAAAACCCCCGCTTCCCGTATTCAAATAATTTAACCTAAAATAACATTGTTCGCAGTCTAGTAAGGCCTTTCTTTTTATCTTTCCATTTTTTAAAGTATAGATATGTTTTTTAAGTTACTCATCGCTATTATTATTGTCCCTGCTCTTGAAATTTTTCTTTTGCTCAAAGTATCTGTTCATCTCGGTTTTGGGTTTACTTTTGTAATGGTCATTCTTACGGGAATTGTAGGAGCCAAGCTCGCTCACTCTCAGGGGCTATCTGTTCTTCGGAAAATTCAGTCGGAACTCTCTCAAGGGCGCGCCCCTGCAGAAACGATTGTAGAAGGTCTCTGTGTTCTTGTTGCTGGGGTCGTTTTATTGACTCCTGGTTTTATTACAGATGCAATAGGATTTAGCCTTTTGATTCCCCAAGTAAGGAGAAAATTGAGAGGGGGCATTTTAAAATTTATGTTAGGGAAGGTTTCTGGTTTTAAGATGAATACTTCTGGGATGCATCGCTCCGCTTCTGAGTGGTCTTCTATGGATGGTGCCGAGGTAAAGTCTACTTGGCATGTGGAAGAAGAGAAGGGTAAGCAATTAGATCCTTAAAAGATGAGGTTTAATAAATATGTATAGGTTTGGCCTGTGAAGATACTTGTTTGTCCATTAAACTGGGGCATAGGGCATGGTACACGTTGTGTTCCTTTGATTCAGAAGTTTATCTCTGAAAATCATGAGGTAGTGATAGGAGCCAATGGGCGGACTCTGGCTTTTTTAAAAGGTGAGTTTCCCAATTTAGAGGCTTTAGAAGTCCCTGGTTATGATATTCAATACCCTACATCTAAAGTGTTTTTTATGTTTCTTTTTTTACCTCGGGTGATTGGCTTTTTATTTTCTATTCCTAAAGAACAGAAGTTCTTGGATGCTTTAGTATTGGAGAAAGGGATAGACAAGGTGATTTCTGATAACCGCTTTGGCTTACATACCAAGAGGTGCCCTTGTATTTTTATGACTCATCAGTTGTATATTAAAATTCCAGCTCTTCCTTTGTCATTGCTGAATAAGTTGATTCAACCTCTTTTTCAAAAAGCACTGAATTACTTAGTTAAGAAGCAGCTAAATAAGTTTACACAAGTATGGATTCCTGATTTTGAGGGAGACCCTAATTTAGCAGGAGATCTTTGCCATCCAAAGCCTATGGGGGTTAACTGTGTGTATCTTGGCTCCCAGAGTCGTTTTACAGGGTTGTCGATTAAAAAGGTAGAGGGAAGGATCGATTATTTAGCGGTTATCTCTGGGCCTGAACCACAGCGAACCTACTTTGAAAAAAAGGTTTTGCAAAGCTTTGAAAAGTTAAAAGGAACTCGGGTGATAGTTTCGGGGAAGCCAGAGCTTTATGCGGGGCAACAAAAAGTGATTCAAGGGACTCTAAATCACTTTCCTCATCTTCCTTCTACGGTTTTAGTTCAGTACCTTAAGATGGGAAAGGTAATTGTTTGTCGTCCGGGGTATTCTTCTGTAATGGATTTTGTGGCTCTCAAAAAAAATAAAGTTTTATTTGTTCCCACACCAGGCCAAACAGAACAAGAGTATCTTGCGCGTAAATATGAAGAAGAGAAAATTGCCCCGTGGATGGAACAAGAACAGTTTTCAATAGATGAAAATATATTTAAAAATAAAGAGTATGTAGGCTTTGGAGTTTTTAAAGGAGCGAGATAAAGTTTATTATCTACTTACTAGTAGAACCAAGATGGTTTTCATGTAAGAACTGCTTTTTAACCCGTCATTCCCGCATCGTCGGGAATCCACAACATGAAAAAATTAACCGGTTGCTTCCTTCCTAAAAAAAGGTTCGCTCTATTGTCCAGTATAAACCGACCGTTCCAATAAGTGCACTAAAGGGGATAACTACAAAACGGAAGTACCAAGTTTTTTTCCAAAAAGAAACAGTCAATAATGCGATGGCACTAACCACGGTTAATTGCCCCAGCTCTACACCGATATTAAAGCTTAAAAGTGCTGTAAAATAGGTGCCATCAGGGATACCCAAATCTTTTAAAGCACTAGCAAAACCTAACCCATGAAGGAGCCCAAAGCCAAAAACAATCATCCAGCGCCAAGGCTTCATATTTCGAGAAACAGGTGATCCGCCTTGTGAAGAACCAAAAATATTTTCGGCAGCGACAAAGGTTATGGAAAAGGCAATAAGAGGCTCTACAAGAGAAGAGGGGAGAGAAAAAACATCAAAAAGGGATAAGCCAAGGGTGATGGAATGGGCAATGGTAAAAGCAGTTATTTGGCCTAAAATAGGTTTAAACTTAATCGAAAAGAAAAACAAACCTAAAACAAAAAGTATGTGGTCGATACCAAGGGGCAGGATGTGAATAAATCCGAAATGAAGAAATTGAAAGAAGGTACTTTTTTGTTTACTTTTCGATTGAGTGCCTGTCGCTATAGCATTGATTCTTTTTTCAAGCTCCTTGGGTTCAATACTAACCCATAGGTCAGTGGAAGGCGTCAAGTAATTTTGTTGAATCACCTTTCCTTGCCAAAAGATGGTGGTATTAGCAATGCAACTTGTCCCAAATTCAGGAAACATTTGAACACTGAATTGAAGTGATTTTGATTGAGCTTTAATTGGCCATGATAATCGGACAATGTAATTAGAGCCGTCGTTGTATACGAGTGTATCTGTTTCTTTATAATTTACTCCATCCTCGGTGAGCCAAGTCATTACTTTTACTTGATCGAGCCTCTCTCCGTCTACAACTATGTTTAATCGGGATTGAAGGTAGAGTAAAAAATTGCTTTGATGCTTTATGCGTTCTTCGGTAGAAAGATGTTCGAAGCCTTGGGGGGAGATAATATTAAGAATATCATTTTTATTAACATCAACAAGCGTTTCAATTTTTTCGGGGAAAAGGAAGACATCAATTTTAGAAGTTCCATTTGCATGTGAAAATACATCTGGAGCTAACGCTATTAGTAACAGAAAGACAAAGAGAAACCATTTACTTGTATTCATCGACACCCTTTCGCTTATTTAAGCTAAAAGTACCAATTTTGCTTTATTTGGCTAGGGAAATTTGCGTCCCTGGTACCATCCGTCCCTGGCACCAAATGGGGACAGGGACGAAATTAGTCAAATTTAGGCACTTTTTAAAACAAGAAAAAGAACAGCTAAGTCTTAATCTCTACTATTAATAATTTGATGGCAGAGAATGCCATGGGCAACAGACACATTTAAAGATTCCATTTCATTTTTAAGAGGAATTTTAATGGTAGCATCGGCTAGGGAAAGGGTTCTTTCGTCGATTCCTTCTCCCTCATTGCTGATGATCAGAGCCACTTTTTTTCTTAATTTGACGGTTTCTAGGGTAAAAGAGGTATGTGAGGAAGTCGCTAGAATGGTAAAGCCCTTTTGTCTTAAAAAGGAAATTTTAGATTCTAAATCAACCCCTGACTCAAAAGGAGTACGCAACATGGCTCCTACAGAAGAGCGAACGACTTTAGGATTATATGCTTCGCAAGAGCCTTTACCTAATAGAACGGCATCCATCCCTAAGGCTAAGGAGGTGCGGAAAATAGCGCCTACATTGCCAGGGTCTTGTACTCTATCCACAAGAGTGATGTATCGAGCTGAAGCCCAATTGGGTTTGAGGGTCGAGAAGTAAGCAACTCCTATTAAGCCTTGGTTGGCTTGGGTGTCAGCTAAATAGGTCATCTCATCTTGAGTGAATTTAGTGACCGGAATGCCATGCTTTCGGATGAGACTTAATGTTTCCGTATCTGAAAATTCAGGGCCTGTAAAGACTTCTTTAATAATCCCCTTAGAGACGTTAAGGATGTCCTTGATTATTTTGGGGCCTTCAATTAAGAATTGAGAGGCTTCAAGCCGCCCTTTGTCGTACTTTAGGCGAGCGAGCTTTTTAATGAGCCCCGAAAATTGTGGCTTGTTTGAATTAAAACTATTATTTCCCGCATTAGATGGGCGGGAAGGTCTTGAACGGTCAAAAGTCTTTTTCGTTAAAAATTCCTTTTTTCCTCGTTGGTATTGGGGGCTATCCAAAATATATTCCTCTAAACTTGTCGTTAACTGTGTTTTACCTAATTATACGGTAAATTGATTGGCTTTTAAAAGTTTTAAAGCCGTTTGATAAATTCCATTTCCGTCCATTCCGTGGGAAGCATGTAAGTCTTTAATATTTCCATGGGTGACAAAGGCATCTGGCAACCCAATATGTTTTATGGGAATAGAAGTGAGATCTAATTCTGCAAGCAACTCGGAAACACCACTTCCAAATCCGCCTGTCACCACATTGTCTTCTAAGGTAAGAATGGCTTGATGTTTAGAAATAAGATCGCGATAATAATCTTGATTCAAGGGCTTTACAAAGCGTACATCAAGAATTGTGGGATTAAAGCCCTCTTCTTTTAGCTTTGTAACGGCATCTTGTGCATAGTCTAACATCATGCCAACAGAAAGAATCAAGAGACTCTCTCCTTCATGAATCATACGTGGTAAACCTAACTCCCATTTTTCAAATGGTGCTTCTTTTAATTCATTTTTAGCGTTGCCTTTATTAAATCGAATGGCAATGGGGCCAGAATCATGTGTCATCATAGTGTGCATGGCATTTCGAAGTTCAACTTCATCATAGGGCGCCATAATAACCATTTCGGGGATCATTCTTAAGTAGGTGAGATCCATGGCTCCGTGGTGGGTTGGGCCATCAAGGCCTACAAGTCCACCGTGGCTCATTACAAATTTTACGTTGAGTTTTTGAATGGCGACATCGTGAATAATTTGATCAATGGCACGTTGTAAAAAGGTAGAGTAAACGGCGACAACGGGCTTCATTCCTTCACAGGCTAAACCCGCTGCAAAGGTAACCGCATAAGGCTCTGCAATGCCAACATCAAATACTTGTCCTGGCAGCTCTTTTTGCATTTCATCTACACAGACACCATCGGGCATGGCCGCTGTAATAGCAATGATTTTAGGGTCTTTTTTAGCCATGGAAAGTAAGGTTTTCCCAAATACTTTTGCTAAAGTAGGAAGACCACCACCGCCTTTTCGTTCTCCAGAGTCAATATCAAAAGGAGAGGAGGCATGCCACTTGTATGAATCTTTTTCCGCAATATCAAATCCATGTCCTTTTTCTGTAATGACATGGACAATGCAAGGGCTATTAATGTCTTTAATATCTTCAAAAATTTGAAGGAGTTCGCTGAGGTTGTGTCCATCTACAGGGCCAAAGTATCGGATACCAATATCCTCAAAAAAGCCCCCAGGTAAAACAAAATGCTTAACGCTTTCATCCATTCTTCGTACAATTTTCCGAAGTCCCTCGCCAATATTGGGTACCTTTCCTGTTAGATCCCAAACCTCTTTTTTTAACTTGTTGTAAGTTTTATTTGAAATAATTTTGGTAAGGTATTTACTTACCGCTCCAACATTAGGGGCAATAGACATACGGTTGTCATTGAGAACAAAAGTTATTTTTTCCTTTTTATCTCCCGCATTATTTAATGCTTCATAAGCCATTCCTCCTGTTAAGGAGCCATCACCCATGACAGCGACAATTCGGTTATTTTTGCCTAATTTAGTTCTGGCAACGGCAAAACCCATAGCAGCTGCATAAGAGGTGGTTGCGTGACCCGCTCCAAAAACATCATATTCGCTTTCAGTTCGTTTAAGAAAGCCACTAAGGCCACCTGGTTGTTTAATGGTGTGAAACTGTTTAAAGCGTCCTGTGATGAGTTTGTGAGG
>CAZLBO010000165.1:0-5815 GCA_964557725.1 uncultured Bifidobacteriales bacterium
CTCCCTCCTTTAAGTTTTGAATACTTAACCAAGGAGTCTTACAAATGGCTTCTATTACATTTTGGGTGAGGATTAAAAATGAGGAGTAATATTTTTTTTCTTTCCCCTGAAAAGTTAAATCTAAATAGGAAGAAATAACTTGATGAGAGAGGGCTGGGAGGTTTTTGATTTGTTGTTGAATATTTTTTTGTGTTAATAGTTCAAGGGTAAATAAATCAAGTTCAACCTCTTCTTCTGTTTCCTTGTCAACAAGTAGGTATCTATCAGGTTCTTCGGTTGCTCTTAGCTCTGTTGTAGGATTGAGACTTAAAGGACTACTGTCAACTATTTTTTTTAAAAGGGAAGAGGGAAAGCTTTTGCCAATAAGTGAATTAAATAGTTCCTCAACCATTATTTGTCCATCAAGTATTTCTATTTCAATGTGGCCTTCTTTATCTGTTCGGGCAATAACAGGGTTTGAAATAGAAGTTGTGGTTGTTTTGTTTTGATTTTGTGAAAGAAGTATGCTTTTGTTTTCAATTATCTTTTTAAGCATGTGTACGGTTAAATTAGGAAAGCTCGTTTTTAGCTGTCCTTCCTTTTTATAGACCCGCAAAGGGGAACCCAAGTTAACGAATTTTCCAGGAATAATTTCAATTTCGGAGAGGGTTCTGCCCAGAAGGTATAAGCTTGTTTGTAAAGCGGAAATAGGGTAGGTATGAACAGCAGAAGGGGAGCTTAAAAGAGAGTCCGATTTGATTTGAGGAAAGTTATAAAAAAGAGGGATAGAACGATGGATTCCATCGGCATCAGGCACTACATTCACCAGCCCTAATCGAGTGGAAGCACGGGCGAGTTGGGGAAAGATATTATCGAGAATGGGCAAGCTTTTAAAGTTTTGATATAGGTTGGGAGAAAGATCGGCAGAAGAAGTGGGGTTGAGTTCTTGATGGCGTTGTTCTGTAGAGAGTGACTTCCAAACGGATTTGTTTGAGTAAGCATTTTCTTTGTTCATAAAAGCTGCGGCAATCACTCCTTGAGAGTTTTTTATTTTAGTAACAAGTAACGAATCATAATTCAATCCACTTTTTAGAGGGGCAAAAGTACTGTCCCAGTCTAGGTGAATTTTAGATTGCTCTAAAATCTTTTTCACTTCTTTGGCTCGGCTCTCTCCAAAGTCGGCGGTTTTAAACATAATATCTAGCATGATAGCAGAAGCCCCTCCCTTTGAGAGTTCTTCTGCAACTTGACCGTGATAGGAACGAGGCCATTGAGAATAGCGTCCGAGTTTAGTAAAGGATCGTTCATCAATATCGATGACATTGATGCCTTCAATCAGAGCGTGGTCTGGTTGTTGTCCTTGGCTTCCTAATACATATTTAAAAAGGTAGCGATAATCATAGGATACTTTTTCGAGGCCATTAAAAAAGTCAGAGGCAATAGTGTGGGTTCCCAATGAGGTAAGCAAACCAATAATAAGACCTGTAGCGATTCCTAATAAAATCTTCTTTTGTTTTTTTGTAATACTCAATTTCACGACTCGCCAAGGTGATAGGCAGAGTATACCATAAAAACCTCAAAAAAAAGTCGTTTTTGAGGCAAATTAAGTCATAATAGCTCTAAAAATACTTGTATTTTTCTTTGTTGGGTAAAGGGAGAAACGTATATTCAGCCTCTAATATAGCGGGAAGGAACCCTCCATGGACAAGAAAACGCCATTATACGATTGGCATAGGGAGCATCAAGCAAAGATGGCTCCTTTTGCGGGGTTTCAGATGCCTATTCAATATTCAGGGATTCAAGTTGAGCATCGAGCGGTGCGAGAGAAGGCGGGTTTGTTTGATGTTTCCCATATGGGAAACTTTTTAATCACAGGGGCTAATGCACTTCAGTACCTCCAAAAGATAACCGTGAATGACGTGTCTCACTTAAAAGTATTAGATGTTCAATACAGTGCTTTATGTTATGAAAATGGAACAGTGATCGATGATATTCTTGTAACATATGTAGAACCTGGAGCTTATCATTTAGTGGTGAATGCCTCTAATATTCAAAAAGATTGGGATTGGATGAACCAGCATCTTATGGAAGGCGTGGAGCTCAAAAATCAATCGGAGGAGTTAGGAGTTCTAGCACTTCAGGGGCCATTGGCAAAAGAGATTCTTCAAAAGCTAACGGATATAAACCTTAATGAATTAGAAACCTATAAAACAACCAGTGGCCTTGTTGCTGGTATTTCTCTCGTTTTTTCACGAACAGGATACACTGGTGAAGATGGATTTGAGTTGTATCCTAAAAATAAAGATGCTCAGAGCTTGTGGACTAAATTGCTGGAAGTAGGAGAGCCTATGGGCTTGCTTCCTGTCGGATTGGGGGCGAGAGATACTTTGCGGTTAGAGGCTGGATACTCTTTGTATGGGCATGAATTGACAGAACAAACCAATTTGGTAGAAGCAGGTTTATCATGGATTGTAGATTGGACGGGAGCCGACTTCATTGGTAAAGCTTCTTTGCAAAAAATAAAGAAGTTGGGAGTTCAACGGAAATTGGTGGGGATAGAATTGTTAGATAAAGGAATTGCCCGTGAAGGCTATCCCATAGAGCGGGATGGAAAAGAAATAGGGGTGATTACATCAGGGAGTATTTCTCCTTCGAGTACAAAAGCCATTGCCTTAGCATACATCAACAAAGAACAAGCGGTATTGGATACAGAAGTTGATATCGTAATAAGAAACAAACGAAAAAAGGCGAAAGTTGTTCGTCGGTATTTTTATAAAAGGGAGAAGTAGATTGCCTGCTAAACCACTTAAAAAAGTTGCGAAAAGAAAAGCATCCTCAACAGTCTCTCGGGCTAAAACCTTAACAAAGGCCAGCAAGGTGGCAGAACCTGAAAATACGGATGAAAAAAATCATTCTGTGGGCCGAGAAATGTCAGGCTTATTTCTTTTAGCTGTTTCATTGATCAGCCTTATTTCCTTGGTGTCTTATTTTGTTAATGGAGGAAAAGGCGAAAATCTATTAGGGCCTTATTTGGGAAAGGAATATGCATCTTTTCTCAATTTGTTTACGGGGAGTTTGCCCTCTTTGTTTTTAGTTGTAGCTGTAGCCTTATTTGGTTTTAAGCTGTTGCAGAAAAAAAGGGAAACCTTTAATTTTAAATTGCCTTTAGTGATGAGTGCCATCTATGTATGGGTAACGATTTTATTAAGTATTAAAAATATAGAGCAGACACAGATTAATTCTCTTTCTTTTTCTGAATCAGGGGGGTATTTAGGAAACTTTATTGTCCATCAAGTTTTTATTCCCGTTTTTGGTCGCACAGAGTTTGGGCCTTATTTGATCACCAGTATTTTATTGTTCTTTACTCTTATTTTGGGTTTTAAATTAAGCCTTTCTCGTGTGATAGAAAAGTCTGTCGAATTATTAGGAGTCTTCTATTACCCTGTTAGAGATGGTTGGCAAACTTTAAAATTAAAGAAGGCAAGAAAAGATGAACATTTTAGAAATCGATTATTAGCGAGTTTTAATATAGCGACAATCACTACGGAGTCGTCATTGGGCGGAGTAAGTGCTAGTCAATGGGTTCCTCAGTCTGCTACAGAAGAATTAGCAGCCCCCAAAAAGAGAACTCGAAGAAAGAAGTCAAATTTTGGTGAAGATGAAGTACCTACACCAGAATCTCTCAAGGCGGACAATTCCGATTTGGTAGGCATACTTACGGAAGCGGAATTAAGTGACCCTTTAGAAATTAGAAAATACCGTGATAGACAGGCCGCCGTGCGAAGAGTCTCAGAACTTAATGAATGGGAAGTGAAGAGCCAAAGCCCTACCATTGCGGGGATGTTGAGTAAGGAAAAAAAGAAAAAAGAAACGAAAAAAATAAGTAAGGAAGAAGACTTTATACAACAAACACCTGTCGAAGAGCCTGTTTACCCCAAAGACGATAATGCTTTTGATTTGAATGGTAATTTGGGTGAAGGAATAAATGACATTGAAACTTTTGAGACGGTTAAGCGTGAGCCCAGTATCTCTAAGGTTAATCAAGTCAAAAAACATATTACTCCTGCGGTCACTGCTGCTCACAAGGTCGAACCCGATCCTAATATTGTATATGATGATTACAAAGTTCCTTCATTAAATGATGTTTTGGAAGAACCTCCTGTGCAAGAACTTGAGTATTCGGAAGAATTTTTAAAGGAGCAGGCAAAAGCGTTAGAAGAACAATTGGCTAATTTTAAAGTGATGGGTAAGGTCGTGGGCATTTGCTCGGGTCCTGTGATTATCCGTTATGAAATTGAATTAGCTCCTGGGGTAAAGGTGAGCCAAATTGCAAACTTATCCGATGATTTAGCAATGGCCTTAAGGGCTAAGAGTATTCGTATTTTAACTCCTATTCCGGGGAAGTCAGCAGTAGGCATTGAAGTTCCCAATAAAAAAGCTCAAATCGTATACATTAAAGATATTCTTAAAGACCCAGCTTTTGAGCCTGAAGAAGAATCTTTAAAATTAATTTTGGGGAAGGACATTGGGGGAGAAGCCTGTGTAATGGACTTATCAAAAGCGCCGCATTTATTAATTGCAGGACAAACAGGCTCAGGTAAATCGGTTTGTATTAATAGTTTTATGGCCTCTATTCTTCTTTCAAAAACACCAGATGAAGTGCGCATGATTTTAGTAGACCCCAAAGTGGTTGAGTTAAAACCATACGATTCAATTCCTCATTTGTTAGCCCCTGTAGTCACCCAACCAGAAATAGCTGTTCAGGCTCTTAATTGGTCAACTTTTGAAATGGATAGACGTTATGAGGTTTTGGCAAAGGCTGGAGTTCGTAACATTAAGGGTTTTAATCAAAAGATAAAGGCAGGGCTTTTAAAAGAGAAACTCAGCGAAGAAGAAAATAAGAAGATGCCCTTTATTGTGATTGTGATTGATGAACTTGCTGATTTGATGATGGTGGCAGGTAAAGAAGTGGAAACAAGTATTGCACGCATTGCCCAAAAAGCCAGAGCCGTGGGGATACATTTGATTTTAGCTACGCAACGCCCTTCCACAAATGTGATTACAGGTACGATTAAGGCGAACCTTCCTACTCGTGTAGCTTTTCAAGTGGCGAGTCAAATTGATGCACGAACCATTATGGATAAGGCCGGTTGTGAAAAATTATTAGGCAGGGGAGATATGCTTTTTCGATCCATTGATTCCCCTCAACCAGAACGTGTACATGGTTCCTTTTTGGATGATGATGAAGCAGAAAAAATAGCCTTTGCTTGTTCTAATCAAAACGTCAATTACCCTCATATTCCTAGTTTTGATATTAGCGGAGGAGCTGGGGGAGCTGCGGAAGTAGAAGAAATGCCTCGGGATGTTAAGTTTAGAGATGCAGCAGAATTAGTGGTTTCCATCAGACAGGCTTCTGTTTCATTATTACAAAGACGCATGGCAATTGGTTATGCTCGTGCTGGTCGCATTGTCGATCAATTGGAAATGGTAGGTATTGTGGGCCGTGACAGGGGAAGCAAGCCCCGTGAGGTTTTGATGGATGAGCTTGAATTGGCCTCTTTTCTATCGTCTGGGCTTAATGATTAGAGGTATTTGAGACAGTTTGTGGCTTAAGCTATTTATCCACTGTGCAGTATCAATAAGTACTTAAAATGCCCTAACCCTTAAAAAGGGGAGGGGTATGGATTCCATTCGTTTTTTATGCCATAATAAAGAGGTTTATGAGCTGGAGAATCGCTTGCCTTATTCTACTTTGACCAATGATGGTAAAGTCACCATTCCTATTTCTGTTCGCAAAGAGCTTAAATTAAAACCAGGGGATAGGCTTGAATTTAAA
>CAZLBO010000166.1:0-5801 GCA_964557725.1 uncultured Bifidobacteriales bacterium
TGAAAGATAATACGGTCTTTTTTTTATGGTGCATGAGTCACTAACTATTTAATTTTATGCATAAAACTCTCTCTATACTTATCCCCTGTTATAATGAAGAACAAACTCTCATTTCTTGTCTTCATAAGGTTTTAGAAATAGAGAGCGAACAGCTACAACTTGAAATTATTATTATTGATGATGCCTCCTCTGACAATAGCCTTAAAATTGCTCAAAGTCTTGAAAAAAAGTATAAACAGATATCTGTTTTTTACCATAAAAAAAACCAAGGAAAAGGTGCCGCTCTCCATACAGGAATAGCCAACGCAACAGGAGACTTTATTGCCATTCAGGATGCTGATTTAGAATATGACCCCAAAGAACTCCTCTCCCTTGTTAAACCACTTAATGATAATATTGCAGATGTTGTTTTTGGTTCTCGATTCATTTCTGGAGGCACAAGAAGGATTCTCTATTTCTGGCATTCTTTAGGGAATCGTTTTTTAACCACTCTCTCAAATATGCTAACAGACCTCAATTTGTCTGATATGGAAACCTGCTATAAAGTTTTTAAAAGGGAACTTCTTCAAAGTTTTAATCTCAAAGAAAAAAGGTTTGGGTTTGAGCCAGAAGTCGTCGCGGCCATTTCTCAAAAAAGGGTTCGGGTCTATGAGATTGGAATTTCCTATTATGGTCGAACCTATGCTGAGGGAAAAAAGATTGGAGCTAAAGATGGGTTTAGAACCATTTATTGCATTTTAAAATACAATATGCCCCAAGCCCCTCTATTTATTCAATTCCTAGGATACTTATTTATAGGGGGAACGGCAGCTATTGCCAATCTCGTTCTCTTTTTAGGTTTAACCAACTTGGGCATTTCCAATGTACCCGCCCTTGCATTCTCTTTTTTAAGTGCAGCCGTTATCAATTACTTCCTATCTATTACACTTCTCTTTAGGCATAAAGCAAAATGGAATCGCTCCTCCGAAGTTTTTATTTTTGGGTTACTGATTATGACTATCATGTGTATTGATATTTATTCAACAGAATTCTTTCTTTCTATAAATATTAAACCGTGGCTTGCTAAGTCTATTGCAACTCTTATTGGTCTTGTCTTCAACTTTTTAGGAAGGCGATACCTCGTCTTTCCTGAAAAAGGAAGAGGGCCATGGAAACCTCAGGGTGAATTTTAACTAATGAATTTTATTCTTTTTTTTCTTTAGCATTCCATTCGCTCGTTTCAGCCTTGATTTTAATTTTAACAAATCAGAATCCACTCCCGCTCCGCTTTCCTTAACTATCTCACTTTTAAAGGATGTTATTTTCGGAAGGTAAAACTTATGATGAAGCAAGGATTCTAAAAGACTATGAGTACAAGCAACTGTTCCATTTGATTCCACCAAGAAATCAGTTAACTCTTTATTTTCCACACCTGGAGGTAAAGTGGGGACGCAAGAAGGGCAACCTGTACCGCAAGGACATTCTGTGATAATTTCATAACATAACAATAGAACGTCCCTAAACGATTCATATATTTTCTCTCCATATCCCACTCCGCCTTCAATTGTATCATATAAATACAAGGCGCTCTTCCATTCCTCCCCATCAATAATCGCAAGTGAAACATCTGTTTCAATATCACCACTATCCCCCATACATAAGCTCGGAGCCACTTTTTTTAGAATATACGACAACCCATAAAAAGCACTGGTTGCATATTTTTTATTCACTTTATCAAGATGTGTTTTCCAATCCAATGAAGGCAATAAACAAAAGCCTGTGGTGTCATATTCAAAAGCAGCAAGGGTAATCGGGCCGTAACCTACATTTTCATAAGTACGCTCCCTTATTTTTTTGTACAGTTTGGGTTGTTTATTTACCTCTATTGCTCCAAATTGTAACAAGTGTCCTTCTACTTCTTTTTTTTCATTTACTTCTAATACCGATAACCGCTTTTCCCAAACAGCCTCGGTATAGTAATCTACCCGAACAGGCTCCACCTTACACAACTTCATTTCTAAGTCTAAATCTAGGGACATGTATTTAATTCCCAAATGTTGATAAATGGCATCTTTATATAACGTCCCCCTAGCTCCAATGGGGTCTAACTCACCGATGACCACTCCGTCGCATATTATCTCGATATTATAATCTGTCATTCCTCTAAGGTTAACCCCTTTAGCAGGATAATCCGGCAATGCATACCTATAATAGTCTCGGTGTAAGACCAATGATTATTCTTTTTCTAAAACCTCTAAAGCTTCCTGTAAAATGAGAGTGTCATATTCTTTTTCCTCTTTATGAATAGGATATTCATAAGCCGCACAAGGAAGATGCTGCAAAAGGATATAAGGGTTATCCGCATTGAGCCAAGCTTGTTCTACAGGAGCGGAAGAAATAAAATTTGTATGGTTAACAATGTATTGATCCACAGGAGTATCTTTTGCAATATATACAATCACTGCTTCTTTTTTCTTTCTTCCCACTCGACCCGCTTGTTGCCAAAAACTCGCCACGGATCCCGGATGCCCCGAAAGGATACATAGTTCTAAATCCCCAATATCCATTCCCAATTCCAAGGCATTCGTAGTAATCACTACTTTAATTTCTCCATTAAATAGCCCTTGCTCTAAGGATCGTCGTTCATTAGGTAAAAGCCCCCCTCGATAAGGTTTTACCACTTTTCTCAATTGGGGGTGTCCATCACAAACCGAACGAGTAAGGCGTTCAACTTCTTGTCTTGCACGGCAAAAACAAATAGTACGAACCCCTCTCTTTGCGGCTTCACGAATAAGGTGAACGGATATTGAACCCGTTCCCTTTCTATAAAGAGACCCACTATGACTCACCGCTTGTACTGGATTCACAAAATAAAGGTGTCGAGCGGGGCGAGGAGAGCCATCTTTTTTTACTACCTGAAAAGGCCGTCTAAATAACTTCTCCACATGTTCTCCTGCATTACCAATAGTGGCCGAAGAGCAAATAAAAAGGGGTTCACTTCCGTGAACTTTACAAACTCGTAAAAGCCGTCGGAAAACATTTGATACATGGGAACCATATGCTCCTCTATACATATGAACTTCATCCACTACTATGTATTTTAATCGAGACAAAAAAGATTTCCACTTTCGATTGTGATTAGGCAAAACACCACTATGCAACATATCGGGGTTCGTCACAATAAAGTCTGCTGATTTTTGTAATTGTGCCCTTACTTCTGGAGGCGTATCTCCATCAAAAGTACCCATTTTTCTCTTTCCCGTAACTTCTTCTAATAAAGCCCCCAGCGTCCCCTCCTGATCCCTCGAAAGAGCTTTGGTAGGGTAAAGAAGTAATACACTAAATGGATCACTAGCCTTTTGATAATTATCGAGAATCGGCAAGAAAAAGGAAAAAGTCTTACCACTCGCTGTTTGTGAGACGATGACCGTATCCTTTCCTGAAGAAATACTATTAAACGATTCGACTTGATGGGAATAGAGAGCGTTAATTTGGCGTTCTTTAAGGACACTTTTAATTTCAGAGCTTAATCCCTCTGGAAACTCAGTATAACTTCCCTCAACAGGTGGTAAATACCTTTTCGCCTGAAGAGAATCTCCAAAACCCTCGATAAAACGTTTTAACTTTAGCAAACTAGTCCTTTTTTAATTTGAATATAATTATTCCTACACAAATGTGCAGTATAAATTAAAACCTTCATTCCTCCCTATGAGTTTTCTCTGCTCTTAACGGAACACACTCTGCTCACCTTTCCATTTTCTTATTATCTTTAAAGCCATCACTTTAACACGTTGACTATGAAAAAACAACTCTCTCTACAGAATTTAATTTGGACAATGCTACTTCTTTTTATCATAAATTCTTCTGCGTCCATTCACAAAAATAAATGGCACTTTGGAATGGGCATATTTCCTGTTTACAACTTGTACCTAGGGCAAACCCAAACGCTCTATGAAAAAGCAAAAAAAGAATTAAAAACCAATAAAAAATTTGGTAAAAATGAATCTCTCATTCCCTACAGTATCGAATTAAGCCTCTCTCGAGACATCAACCAAACAAATATCATAGGACTCGTCTATCGATTCAATTATAACTTTGTGACTGCCGTTGTAAACCGAGATTCAAGTGCAAGGCTTATCCAAATCTATTTTAAAGATTATAACCTGCAATACCTTAAAATCTATAAGAAAAAAGGCATGATTAAACCTTCCTCAAAAATTGGAATTGGTTTTTCTGAAAAAGAAGTTGTGCCATGGTCCTTCTGGGGCAAAAAGCAAACAAATGACTACGGAGCTAACCTTTACCTTGAGCAAGGGTATCTTTTTGACTTAGATAATATTCTATTTACAATCGGGTTAGGAGCTACCATTCGAAAGTTCTCTGATGAATACAGCTACAGCTTTGGTATCCATTACAATTTTCTCTTTTAAATTAGAGTCTGTTTAAAAGATGAAAGGTGAGCATCTCGGGGAAAAGATACCCACCCTTACGATCAGAGAGAAGTAGATTCATGTTTATAACACCTCCATTCAGGGATTCGGAGGTGCATAAACAGAATCCGTAAGAAAAACCTGACCAAGTATTTCTACTCAACAAGTTTCTCTTATCCTTCTATTTCGGAACCTTAAGAGAGAGACTTTAATCTTTTTTTGATTTTTCTTTAAATATCTTCTCTTCTACTTATTTTTTCTTCCTGCTTCCTCTTTTTTAACAAAATTGGTAGACTATGAATGCACGAAGTTTAATTGAAAAGGGCTGGAAATAGTGAAATTGGTTAAAAACCCTTTATCTCTGGCATATTTAGCCCTTATACTTCTCTCAGTGGCTCTCCTTAGCCCTCTCTCTCCCATTTGGCAACAACCTCTTTATATTTTATTTCTTTTGCTTCTATTCCCCATTTTAATGAAAATAAAAACTTATGAATCTAAAATTCAAAAGAAAAAGCTGACAACAAAAGATAGAATAAAAGAGAGACTGGAATCAAAGGCATGGTATTTTGAATCCATTATGACCAACTCCAATGATATTATCTTTACTACAGATGCCGATCATCGAATTTTGATTTTCAACAATAAGGCCCAAGCTACTTTTGGAGGAGAACCACTAGAGTACCTAGGCAAACATGTAGAAGAATTATTTAAAGATAAAAAAAAGATAAACTCCATTATTAACGAAGACTTAAATACTCAAAAAGCCCACCAAAATGAACTAAACATCACAAATAAAACAAATGGAAAAGAGTATTGGTTATCTGTCCGTATTTCTAAGCTTTCTAATCAAGATGTCTCCCTACCCAAAATGGTTTATAGAAATTCAAATTTTATTGGAGATATTTTTACCTGTAAAGATGTCACACACAGACGACAATTAGAACAAGAATTAAAGGAGAAAAACTTACAGCTCACCAAGCTTTCTATTACAGATAGCCTGACAGGTTTATATAATGTTCGTCATTTACATACCGAGGGGGACAAGCTACAAAAGTTCCATAACCGCTACCCAGACAAAGTTCTTTCTCTGGCACTTATTGATATCGATAAGTTTAAGCAACTCAATGACACCAAGGGACATTTAGCTGGCGATCAAATCCTCATCGATTTAAGTCACACATTTCAAGAACTTATTAGAGAAGGTTTAGACACCGCCTACCGCTATGGCGGTGATGAATTTGTCTTATTATTACCCGAAACAAATGCAAAAGGAGCAAAGGTAATTTGTCAAAGAATTCTCAATCACTTTTTAAAAAAAGAGGTAGGCCATACCTCCCTTTCTATTGGAATTGTTGAGCATCAAAAAGAATGGGGAGATTTTTCCCTTACGGA
>CAZLBO010000167.1:0-5792 GCA_964557725.1 uncultured Bifidobacteriales bacterium
TTACTCCTCATAATCTGTATTCATTATAATATAGATTTTTGGCCTTTTATCCGCAGGTTTTTAATGGAATAGGAGTGACTAAGTTAAAAAGTCAATATCGGCTCGATGAGAAGAGCTCATAAGGCTGTGAATAGCATCTGTTACGGGTGTATTGCCATAGAGCACTTGATAAATAGCTTCGACAATGGGCATGTAGACTCCTAGCTCATCGGCTTTAACTTTTACAAATTGAGTGGTTCGCACCCCTTCTGCCACCTGTCCTAAACTGTCAACGGCTTCTTCAAGAGATTTACCTGACCCCAGTTGCCAGCCGACTTGAAAATTTCGACTTTTGGGGGAGCTGCAAGTCGCAATTAAATCTCCCACGCCTGCGAGTCCTAAAAAGGTAAGGGGGTTTGCCTTTAACTTTTGGGCAAATCGACTCATTTCAGAGAGTGCCCTTGTCATCATCAGGCTTTTTGTGTTGTCTCCTAAATCTAAGGCGGTGATGAGACCTGCACAAATGGCATAAATATTTTTGAGGGCCCCCCCGAGCTCTACACCAAATAAATCGTGATTCCCATAAACTCGCATGGTCGGTCCTGCCAAAAGCTGCTGGGTCATTTCAATCACCTCATCAAATTCACTGGCAATGACTGTCCCCGCTGGCTTTTTTTCGATAATTTCTTTTGCTAAGTTGGGCCCACTTAAAACTCCTACTTTAAGACAACACGTCTCTTCCAAAATAATTTGACTCATAGATTTAAAGGTATCCGCTTCAAAGCCTTTGGTTGTAGAAACAAGTATTTGATCTCCTGTAATAGAGTCTCCCACCTCTACAATCACGCTTTTAAAAAACTTACTGGGAATGGATATAAAAAGAAGAGCGCTTTTGTACACCGCTTCTTTGAGGGAAGCTGTAGGATGAATGTTTTGACTTAGTTTATATCCTTTGAGGTACTTGGTGTTTTCTCGGGTGCTTAAGAGAGTGCTGACTTGTTGACTATCTCTCATCCACAGTTTAACATGATGGCCATTGCGACCAAGTAGATCCGCTAAAGCGGTACCAAAAGTACCCCCTCCTAGGACGGTGACTGATTTTTCAACCATTGGGATACATCTCTTTCTAAGCCGTAACCAGCTAATTTGTTGTGATAATAATAAAGGATTTTAAGCTCTTTACTCACAGCTTTTTTGCCCTTGAGTAAGAGAACTCTTCTTCCGTAAAAAGATAAAAATTGTTTAATTCCATGCATGATAGTGTCTTTACTTGAAAGGTCGAGTAAGGAAGAATCTAGTATTATCTTTTTTTGATTTTGTAACTCGTTTAACCTTTCGAGAATAAAGCTAACAGTGCCAAAGAGTAACTCTTTAGGAGTTATGACCTCGTCACGTGCCATCAATTGAAAAAGAGAGAGGGTTTTTTCTTGATGTTGAAAGAGTTCATAAGCCACAAAGGCTGTAATGTGTGTACTCATGATTACATTATTTTCGGAAAAAGATTGTGTAATTTTTTTACCTAAGTGCTTAATATAGACGCTGTCACGTTGGGGGGAGGCCTGAACTTTATGGTCTTTTAATAGATAGTTGACAATGTTAATCGAACGATTATTTTTGTCGATACTGTTGCCTTGGTTATCGAGGTTATTGCCAAAAATGTCAAGTGGCTCTCCGTATCGAATGTGAATTTTAGAATTTAAACGAGTTATTTTTTTGAGAAATTTCCAAATTTGAAAAGGTTGGTTCGATTCATCATCTAATATGATGTATCTATTTTGTCCTGTTTCCTTGAGATGATCTTCAATAAGTGTTTCTGCTTCTAGGCAAAGACCGTAGTTAATGGTACAGGGGATAACGTAGAGATTAGGGTTTTCTTTTTCAGAAATAATATTTTGGGTGTAAGCACTAAAACCACAACCCAATAAACCGAGTTTCAAGTGGCTTTCCATCTGTCCACTTCTGTTACGGGTTCCTCCAGGAAAGAAAAGATTGTGGTAGTTCCATTCCATAGAAAGGGTGGCATAGGTTTTAAGGACCTCTTTATACAGTCGATTTTTCTTTTTTCGATCTACGGTGTAAGCCCCTAAATGACTCATTAAAAAACTAATCACAGGGTTTGAAAATAAGTTGATTCCTGCTCCATATATGACGGGAGGGAGTTTTGATTTAAAGAGGGCGTATCCAATAGCGATGCTGTCAAAGTTACTTTGATGGGTGGGAACCATAATCAAAGTTCCCTTTTGACTGAGTTCTTTAATTTTCTCTACGGGTCCAGAAATCTCCAAGTTTTTATCCATGGTTTGATCACTAAGGCCTTTAATGTATTTGAAGGGAGAAAAACGTTCGAGGAGAACTTTTAGTCCATAGGGGATTATCTTAGTGATGGTCTTTTGAACACGGTGGGAGAACCCTCCCATAATTTCTTCGGTATATCTTTGGGTAATTGTTTGGATAATTTCTTTTTGTTCTTCTTCTGAAAGATGATAAAAAGTTTTTTTAATTTTTTTCCAAAAGGCTTTTTCTTCACGGAGCCATCGCGAGGATTTCTCTTTATTTAATCTTTTCTTTTCCTCATAATAGGTGTCCCGAATAATGGATTCATAGGTTACTTCGGAGTGATTTACACGTTGTATTTGTTCTTTAAGGCAACGATCAATTACCGTCTGCAAGGCTTTTTCACGATGCTCTTTTTTCATCCAAAGTCCCGTGTATTAAAAACCAAAAGGATTCGGGTGATTTTTCCGTTTACCACTTCAAATAATTGAGACATATTGCTGGATAAATCTCCTTTTTTAAAAAGATAAACCAAGCAAACGATGGAGCCTTTTTCAAAGCTTTCAATCATTTCATAACGGCAGTCGATAGGAGGAGAAGTCACCAAACTATCTATGTATTGTTTTGCTGTTTCAAATTGATAAGAAGGGCCCTGAACAATCATATCCTCTGCAAAAAGATTGTTTAGCTGGCTGAGATCCTCATCAGAATAAAAAATATCCATATATTTCATAACTGTATCGAGTGGAGTGAGTTTCATATTAAGTTCCTTTGTGCTGTGCTCCCATTTTAGGTTTTTGCCCTACAGGAAAAATAAAAACTTTTTATTTAAAAGCATTGGATTTTCACCTCTCATGCCATTCTTCTTCCGAAATAGTATCTTTTACTCATGGAAAACTCAAAGCCGGCCTTTCCTGAGCCAGAATATCTGATAAGATTAAGCAAAATGATAATGCCATTCGGAAAGTACAAGGGCAGAAGGCTTTTGGAAGTTCCTGAGCATTACTTAGTGTGGTTCTCCCAAAAGGGCTTTCCTTCGGGAGAATTAGGCGAAATGCTAGCTGTGGTTTATGAAATAAAACTAAATGGATTGATGTATTTAATGAAGCCTTTTTTAAAGGCTCCTTAACTTACTTCAGAGCCTAAAGGGATTTCACCATCAGGGGTAATCAATCGCATACATCCTTTACTTTTAGCTGCGAGTAACATTCCCTGCGATTCTATCCCCATTAATTTAGCAGGCTTTAGATTACTTACCATTATTATTTTCTTTCCCACTAATTCTTGTGGTTCCGGGTAATGCTCCTTAATGCCTGCTACAATTTGCCGTTGTTCTGTTCCCAAGTTCACTTGTAATTGAAGTAGTTTTTTTGACTTAGAAATTGATTCCGCTTGGGTGATTTCTGCCACCCTTAGTTTTACATTCATGACTTCATCAAAGGTCACAAGGTTGTCTGTGTTTTTATTTGAAGCCTCGGTGTTCTTAGTGGCTTTTGCTGTGTGTGGCTTTTTTGGTGACTTTGATTCTTTTGCAGGCCTTTTCTTTTGAGAATCGAGAAGCTCTGTTAGCTTTTGAAGTTCTTTTTCGATAAGTTCATCTTCAATTTTTGCAAATAAGACTTCTGCTACTCCTAGGTTGGCACCAGAAGTTAATTCCTTTTTCTTTTCTGTATTCCAATCAACGTCTTTTACTGTCCCTGATAATCCCAACATAACCCAAATCTTTTCTGAGGCTTCGGGGATGATGGGGTATGACAATAAGGCTAATGATTTTACCAACTGTAGTGCGTGGAACAGAGTGGCTTCACATTCCTTAATATCTTCTTTGCGAGACTTCCAAGGGGCGCGTTCATCAAAGTAACGGTTTCCTTCTCTCGCTAATTCCATTAGGTCAAAACAGGCTTTACGGACTTGATAAGTGTCATAGTGTTTTTCAATTTTAGTAAAGGTTTTTTCAATTTGTAGAGAGAGTTTTGTATGTGCCACTCCTGTGGATTTACGGGGGACTTTATTCTCAAAGTAACTCGCTGTAAATTTTAAGGTTCGATTGATAAAGTTACCCAAAACATCAGCCAATTCGCCATTGTGTCTATTTTGAAAATCCTTCCAACTAAATGCACTGTCTTTAGTTTCGGGGGCATTGGTTGCAATAGAGTAACGAATAGAATCGGTTGAATATTTGCTAAAGAAATCATCTAACTCAATAAACCAACCTGTACTTTTTGAAAACTGTTTGCCTTCTAAATTGTAAAATTCATTGGCTGGGACATCTTCAGGTAAAATAAATGGTTCATTTTGTCCCATTAACATAGAAGGCCATACTACACAGTGAAAGGGCAAATTATCTTTGCCGATAAAGTGAACTAACCTGCAATTTTCATCTTCCCAGTAGTCCTTCCAGCTTTCAGGCTTTCCTTGTTTTTTGGCCCATTCTTTTGTGGAAGAGATATACCCAATAGGGGCGTCAAACCATACATAGAGCACTTTGCCTTTGGCTTCTTCAAGGGGGACAGGTACTCCCCATTCCATGTCACGGGTAATTGCACGAGAATGTAACCCTTGTTCAATCATGTTTTGAATAAAATTTTTAACATTTGATTTCCAATGAGGTTTTCCTGCTAACCAAGTTTGTAATCTTTCTTCAAAGTCTCCTAGCTTTAAAAACCAATGTTTGGTGGATCTAATAATGGGGGTTTCGCCATTGATAGAACATCGAGGGTCTTTTAATTCTAGAGCATCAAGCCAAGTGCCACATCCTGGACATTCATCTCCACGGGCTTCTTCATTTCCACAATGGGGGCAGGTACCTTCTACGTATCTGTCAGCAAGAAAAAGATTTAAAGAGGGGGCGTATAACTGATCCGTGACTTTTGCTTCAATAAAATTATTTTCTAAAAGTTGGTTGAAAAATTGTTGAGAGAGTTTGTAATGTTCTTTTTGAGAGGTTCGAGAGAAGTTGTCGAACTGAATATTAAACTTATCAAAAACATCAGTAATTTTGCTGTAATATTTATCCACATGCTCTTGAGGGGAATTTCCCTCTTTTTGGGCAGCAACGGTAATGGCAAAACCGTGTTCATCGGTACCACTGATAAAAACAACATCGGCACGGGTGAGTTTTTTAAAGCGAACAAAAATATCTGCAGGGAGGTAAGCTCCTGCAATGTGTCCAAAATGAGGGGTTCCATTGGCGTAAATAAGGGCACTGGTCACTAGTATTTTTTCGTTTTTCATGGGCGGAAAAGTAATAAACCAGAGAAGAGCTTGATAAAAACTTTTGAGAAGTTTATTATTAACTGCACAAGTGAGCAGTAACAAATGGAGGTTAATAGGATGAATGATAAAAATAAGGAGTGGTTACTCTCTCTTTCTTGCGAAAAAAGGGTTGGCCCTGCTACTCTTCATAAATTAAGAGTTCATTTTGAGAGCCTTCAGGACATATACAGCTTAAAACCCCATGAGCTAAAAAAGGAGTGTGATTTTCTCTCTGAAGAGTCCATAGAATCGATTGCTCGGGGGTTTAAAGAGCAATTTGTAGA
>CAZLBO010000168.1:0-5791 GCA_964557725.1 uncultured Bifidobacteriales bacterium
TTTTATCAAACAAATTACGTCACTAATCAGTACGGGCTATTCTATAGATGAGGTACGGGAGTTTTCTGAAACTGCCATTGAGGAACATTATTTTAGGCATTTATCGGAATGTAACATTTTAAACAATATGGCCTCCGCAGCCCCTGCTTTTGGAATGGTAGGGACTTTAATTGGACTCATTGTAATGCTAGGCAACATGGATGACCCTTCACAAATGGGGCCAGGGTTATCTACAGCTCTTATGACCACCTTATACGGTGTGCTTGTGGCTCGATTTGTTTTTCAGCCCTGTTCCACTAAATTAAAACAGATAATGGGAATCAATCGATTTAGAGAGTTTCTTTTACTTGAAGGCTTTATGCTCATCATGGAAAATCGCTCTCCTTTTTATATCCAAGATAAATTAAACTCTTATTTAGATAGAAAAGTCCAATATGGTGATACAAAGGTAAAGAAAAAATAAGGAAACCCTTTGGCACTTAATCGTCAAAAAAATCGCAATCGGATCAACGAGACAGATGAACCCAACATGGATGAGTGGATGCTCACCTATGGGGATATGATCACTCTATTGATGGCCTTTTTCTTGGTTCTCATCTCCATTTCCAAAGTCGATATGGTTCTTTTTGAACAGGTTAAAAAAGGCCTCCGTTCAGAAATTGCTAAAGATAAAATTGTTAAAACACCACTAGCCGAAATCAAAAGAACCTTAGACTCTTTATTGGTTCAAGAAAAGACCGAAGAAAAAGTAGCTATCAATTTAGGACAAAAGGGAATTGTTCTTGAGTTTGCCAGCTCCACTTTTTATAAAGCAGGTAAAGCCGACCTTAATAATATTTCCATGGCTATTATTGATAAAGTTTCCACAGCCATTAAAATTATTGACTATTACCCCTTTTCCGTAGATATTGAGGGACACACTGACAACATCCCCATTCACACCCGCCGATTCCCTTCTAATTGGGAACTCTCGGTCTCCCGAGCCACAAACATTGTAAAACACATGATAGAGTATGGCGTTAAATCTGATCGCCTAAAGGCCGCAGGTTATTCCGACACCAAACCCAAAAAGCCAAATGCAGATCAAAACGGAATCCCCATTCCTGAAAACCAAGCACTCAATCGCCGTATTGTAATCAGAATACATTAAAGCTCCTCCCTCTCCATCATTTAACTTTCCCTCCTACACCCTATTTTTCTATTTTATACCATGTTTAATTAAGGTGGGGAAAAATGAAAAAAATATACTTATTATGGGCTTCCATTCTGCTTTGCGGATCATTACATGCTCAATCCTCTAACCTAGAACTTGGGGTTTCTCTTGTTGGCCCTACAGGAATCAACGCTAAGGTTTGGATTGACAGAGGGCAAGCCATTGATCTTGCTTTTAGTCTTGATGCAGGCTCTGACTTTGGCTTTTTATATCTCCATGCCGATTATCTCAAGCATCTCTACGGAAAATTCCAAGTAGATGGAGGAGAAATGCCCTTTTATTTTGGAGTAGGCGGAAAAGGTCTCTTTGGAACAAATACATCTGCTGGTATCCGCCTCCCTATTGGGGTTACTTATCTTTATGGCAAACCTATTTTTGATGTATTTTTTGAGCTTGCCCCTTCCCTTGATGTCTACCCCAATGCTCGATTTTACTTTCAAGGCGCTATGGGCTTTCGCTTCTTCCTCTAAAAGGATTTAAGTTGAATCTCCTAGCCAAGATACTCTATAATTTAAGTATGAAAGAGTTATCGCAAACCGTTGTTTCTATGTCTCTCTATAGCTCGCCCACTAAAATCTTAAACCAAATTGAAAAAGAAGTTAAAGTACATTGGGATAAAGGCTGGATCTTTATCAAAGCAGAGCCAGACAAACTTCTTGAATCAGTTCGCCTTTATTTTGAACGTACGATTTCTTGTTAATCTCACCCTTCTGACGTTTTCCCTTGGGCTATTCATACACTGTAGTTCAAGTATTCAGGTCATTAGCCATAAACAAGAATCTTTTGTCATTTCAAAACCAGCACTCAAACGAAGCTCTCACCTCACTATCCTTCATGGTGGGTCTACACAGCAAGTTAGCTTGGATCAAATCAAAAAGATTACCATTAACCCTAAAATAAAGCACTTTGAAAACAACCGCCTCTTTTATCAAGCCGAAGTTCAATTTAAAAAAGGCGATACAACCCTTGCAGCAAATTCAACTAAAGAAAAAGTTTTATCTTTTCTTTGTATTAATGATAATATTACAGGAAAGACAACTCATGGAAAAATTGACATTGATTTAAATCATATCCATATTATCAAACAAGTTGATAAAAAATGAGTTCGCCCTCTAATCAAAACTGGGAAATTAAATCAACCTCTCCTTCTCCTAAAAAAAAAACTTCTCACGTTTCTGCCCTAGCCATTACTTTAATCATATCCGTCTTTATCATCGCCCTACTTGCATCTTACTTTTTAATTAAAACCTTTTTTTTATCTGATCAAACAAACGTCTTAAACCTTTTTAAACAGGGGGACTTCCGCTCTGCAAAAAAGATAACTTCAAAAAAAATTGCCTCTCATAAGGGAGGTAGCAACACTTATCTTACCCGAGCAAAAGCGAGAATTTATCACATTCGGCAATATGGAAATAAAACCAATTGGAAAAACCACCTCACTTCAACAACATGGGATGAAAAAAATACTCGCCCCAAAAACTTCTACTTTTCTCGTGAAGGAGATTCGGCTCTCACTGATCTTAAAAAAGCTATTTCACTCAACCCTAAAAATGCTGAAGCATATCAATGGCTCGGAATTCTCTATCAAGAAAGACGGCAATTCTCTCGTTCCAAAAAATACTTCTCCCGTGCCATTAGGATAAATCCTCAAAATTTTGAAACTCTCAATTTTATGGGTGCATTATATGTAGACTTAGCCGAATACCCTAAAGCCATTAAATTATTTTTAAGTGCCTTAAGGAGAGCGCCACGCAACCCCGCTACTCTTAAAAATATAGGAGCCACTTACCTTTATCACATTCAGGACTCTAAAAAAGCTCTACGCTTCTACCTTCGCTATTTAAGCCTCAATACAAAAGGTGATTTTGATCGCCCCCTAATTAGAAAGGAGGTCACAAAAATACTCTGGAACAAAAGCTTCCCCTTTAATACCTCACCTCCACTCTCCTTTTCGCCCTTTGAATCCGAGAGAAAAAGGCTAAACAAAAACCTCTCCCGTAAAAAAACTTACGGTACTTTAGCCCAACTAGGAAGCTTATTCTCAAAAAGAAAAAAATACTCCGAAGCGAGGCTATATTGGGAGCAATCTTTAGCTCTTAACCCCAATCAAACAGAGGTCTACCAAAGTCTTTATCAACTCCAAGCCCATTTAGAGCTTTTTTCTGCGGCTAGTGGCACACTTAAACGAGCGAGTCGCCATCAATCCACCACAGCAGAAATGAGTTTTGCCTTAGGCCTACTCACTCGTTATTTTGAAGAAAATAAAGATCTAGCCGTTCAAAATTTCAAACATTATTTAAACACGAAGCACCATCGTTATCGCCGCCAGGCAAAATTAGAATTAGATGAGCTCTTAGGAAAGTAAGAGAGGCAAAGGCCTCCCTTTTTCAAATTTAAAAAGCTTAATTATAAATTAAGCTTTGTCTTCGTCCCAATTAGGACCATGAGTCACGTCATCTTTAGACTCTTTGCGAGAGTCTTCTTCAAAGCTAAACTCAGCATTTTTAGTCGTCCATACGTCTTCTGCTTCATCTTCTGCAACAATTGCTTCTACGGGACACGCAGGAACACAGGCAGAACAATCAATGCATTCTTCAGGGTTAATATAAAGCATTTCATTATCTTCATAAAAACAATTTACGGGACATACTTCAACACAATCACCATATTTACATTTAACGCAGGCTTCCTGAACTACATAGGTCATAATCAACTTCTCCTTAATTTTTTTTGGTAATATAAGTTTTATTTAGCCCAAATAAAAGCATAATTTGTCCAAGTTTTAGGCAATTATCCACTCCCCATTTAATTTTTGTAAATTTTACAACACACCCTTATGAATCCCCTAAAAAACAAACTCCGTCTCTTAAACGAAATTCACAGTCTCAAAAATAATCCTCTGGAAAAACCCAAAAGAAAGAAGAAAAAAGCACCTTTACCCTCCCCCCCGCTACTTACTTTTGCTGATGCAATTTACGATACCGAATCTTTTGTTCATCTACCCTTTGATAAAACAAAAAGCCTAGCCGATAACATCCCCTGCTTAAAAAAGAAAAAGAACCTCCCACACTTATTTGACTTATTTTCTCGAAATATCAGTCCATTTTGGCCTGCATACTCAAAATTTAAGCCCCTTACTAAAAAGTATCTTACGAAAGAACGACTTCACTCGCAATTTAACGTTAACGCACAACTTAAAGACCTTTTATTTATGGATATTGAGACTTGTGGCTTTCTCGGGTCTCCTCTTTTTCTTATTGGTATTGGGTACTTTAAACGGAATCAATTTTACCTCGAACAGTTTTTTGCCCAAGACTATTCTCAAGAATTCCTCATCCTAGAAGCCTATGTACAATCACTCTCTTCCTATTCCGTTCTGGTGACTTACAATGGCAAAAGGTTTGATGTTCCCTTTTTAAAAGAACGCACCGACTATCACCTACTTAATATGCCTAACCCTAAATATCATTTAGATCTTCTATGGGAATCTCGAAAAAAATGGAAGGGGAAGTTCCCCAATTTTAAGCTTCAAACCCTCGAACAAATTATTTGTTTAAGAAAACGCTGGAATGACTTACCCGGCTCTGAAATTCCTAACGCCTACCTTGACTTTGTTTCAAACCCCAAAGAGGGAGAAAAGATGCAACGTGCAATCCATCACAATGCTTTAGATGTTATTACGATGGTTGAAATTCTCACTGCAATGCTGGCAGAGAAGAGTATTAAAGAAGAGTATTAAAAGAAATTATTTCTTAAAATTTTCTGCCCCGATAAACTACTGAAATACAGATAACAAAACACCTGCAACAACAGCAGAACCAATCACTCCCGCCACATTCGGCCCCATGGCATGGAAAAGTAAAAAGTTCTGACTATCTTCTTCTAAACCCACAGTGTTTGAAACTCTTGCAGCCATAGGAACAGCCGAAACTCCCGCCGAACCTATTAGAGGGTTAATCTTTTGCTTTAGAAACTTATTCATCAATTTTGCCATTAAAACACCTGAAGCCGTTCCAATAGAAAAAGCAAATATTCCTAAAAGTAATATTCCTAGTGTTTCTAAATTCAAAAACTTATCCGCAGATAGTTTTGAGCCTACTCCTAAACCAAGGAAAATAGTCACAATGTTGATTAAAGCATTTTGAGCAGTAGAGGACAAGCGTTCAACCACACCACACTCTTTCATCAAATTCCCAAACATAAACATGCCAATTAACGGTGCTGCAGAGGGTAAAAGAAGAGCACAAAGCACCAAGACCATTAAGGGAAAAACAATTTTCTCCACTTTAGAAACCGTTCTTAACTGAGACATTTTTATTTTTCGTTCTTCTTTAGTCGTCAACAACCGCATAATAGGAGGCTGAATAATGGGCACAAGTGCCATATAGGAATAAGCAGCGACCGCAATAGACCCCAATAAACCAGGAGATAACCGTGAAGCAAGAAAGATAGCCGTTGGGCCATCGGCTCCTCCAATAATTCCAATGGCAGAAGCATCTTGCAAAGAGAAGTCAATTCCTGGAATAACCTTAGAAATCATTAATGCCCCAATAAGAGTCACAAAAATTCCAAACTGAG
>CAZLBO010000169.1:0-5734 GCA_964557725.1 uncultured Bifidobacteriales bacterium
ATCATTAACACCTTGAGCTGATAATGGTCCTGCCAATTCTACTTTTCCTCCAGTTTTCTTATCATATCCAGTTGCTTCTAAACCTTCCAATTCAATCATATGGATTACCATATTCTCACTAAAAGCATAAGGAGAGTTATGCGGATATTTAGCCGCCAAAGGATCAACTGCAAAAAACCTTCCAATTCTAGGGTCGTGCATTCTAAAAGTATAGTTCAAGCTATTTCCACTGCCTTTGATTTCATCATCCTTCTCTTGACCTTGGAAGCCATACCTATACCCACTACCTAACGTAGCATGTCTCATCGGCGCACCAAAGACATAATAATTCACGACTGGATTTTGAGAGTCCTTACGATTATGCACCACCTTCATTTTAGGTGTGTATTCATGACTTGGCTGGTATGTGAGTTTTAAAGCACCCATTTATATAGAAAACAATAATAAGCACTTTAGACCGATTTATCGTTACTTTCAGGCTAAAAACATCCTTCCGATAGTTTAATTTTCAGTTGATTACCAAATGAAAAGAAAAAAATTAAGGAATAAAAAAAGGCTTACCAGATTGGTAAGCCTCGTAGGAGCTTATAGCTTGATAATCCAATTAAAGTGGGTGGAACTCGTTTAGGTCATTTTGAAGATCATCTAAACTAGTCAACAAATAACGTTCTGTACTGCTCACATAGCGATGTCCGGCCATATATTGTACTTCCCTAAGATTTGATTTTTCTAGCCAATAAGTGATTACACTCATTCTAATTTGTTTGATTGACTTTACTTCAGGAGCATATTTTTTAATTCTTCCAATCAACCCCATCATAGTATTGTTAAGGTATTGACTTTTAGCTAATGAGATAAATATTTTGTTGGTTTCTTTTTCGGCTACTTGTAAGATTAAAGGCAGTGTTTTTTCCATGTAATCTTTTAATTCCAATACTTGATGAGCTGCTAATGGAAGAATGCGACTATTGCTTCTTCTTCCTCCTGGAACATAAATTTTTCCTTCTTTCAACTGGATGTGTTCCGCTTCTAGTTTGCTTATTTCTTCGGTACTTAAACCTTGATAAATCATAATGCCCAAGATGACTTTATTTCGTTTTCCTGCTAGTCCTTCAACGGGATAGTTTTCATAGATTTTATAGAGTGTTTCTTCATCCAGCAAGTCGTGTGGCAACCTTCGAGACACCCCTTTAATAAACAAGCCCTCTGCTACATTATCTTTGGTTTTTCCGATTTTAATCAGGTAGTTAAAGTAGTGTCTGATAACGGTGAGTTGTTGGTTAATGTGTCGTTTGCTATTGCCTTTGTTTGTTGCATATCTCACAAAAGCTAACAGATCTGCGTAACTTACTTTTTCAGGTTTTATATCTTCGCTTTCTAACCAATTAAATAGGTTTTTTAATGCTTTCAGATAGCCTTTAATCGTGTTAACACTAAATTGCTTTTTTTCTAAGTATTCTTTAAAATCCATGATGGTTATTTTTATTTTGTTGGGGATGTAGGTATATAATCTTGTCCCGCCATTGCAATGGTTTTTTCTAACCCATAAAGGGTGTACCAATGATGCAATACACTTGCTCTTATTTGTGCATAAGAAGTGATTTGAGGGTATCTATTTTTAAGTGAAGAACGTAAGTTATCGGTAATGTTTCTACCCTTGGAGTTTCCACTAGTAGAGATAAAAAGCATGTTGTTTTCTGTGTTGGATATAAATAAGATTCTTGGACGAACTTGCTTCATATACTCTTGTAATAAAGGGACTTGATGCTCTTCAATGTTTAAGATTCTAGCTTTTCCTTTGTAAGTTTTAGGGATAGCGATTGTTTTAGCTTCTAAATCAAGACCTTTGGAATGAATAGTTATAATCTCTTCGGGGGTTAGTCCTTGAAAGAAAAAAAGAGAAAGTATAATTCTGTTGCGTTGCCCAACGATACCTGGGGTACTAAACTCTTGGTAAATTTCTTCGAGTTCTTCCCATTCAAAAAGCGATGGAAAGGGTTCTTTGTAAATGCCTTTGATGTACAGTTCCATTGCCAACTTCTCATTGGATTGCCCTGTAACGACCAACATATATCCATAGTTCCGCAAGGCTGCTATGGTTAATCGTACTTTGTATTCCTTTTCTTCTACTTCTTGTAAATGATTGATGTAGCCTTGAAAATGGCTTAGTTGAAGTTCTTTAGGCTGAATATTAAATTCTACTAACCATTCTAAAAAGAGTCTTGTACACCAACAATAACCTTCAATGAGGCTTTTACTTAATTGATGGTCATTTAAGTATGCTTTAAAATCTTCCATATTTCTTATTGTTACCTCAATTATTGACTTTCCATTTCTTGTGCGATATGGGCATATATTTGTGTAGATTCAATACTCTTGTGACCCAAAAACTGACCGATGCGTTCCAATCGCATTCCGCCCATAAGTAAGTGTGTAGCAATACTGTGACGAAGGGAGTGCAAGCCAATATTTTTTTGGATCAATTTTTCGTCTCCAGTAAGTTCTTTTAGGCGTTTTAACCGAAGGAGTAAACTTTGTCCGCTAATGCGTTCACTTCTTTCACTTAATAAAAGAGCTTCGGTGGCTTTATGGCTTTTTAGTAAAGCAGTACGCCCCGTATTGATGTAATCTGATAAATGACGTAAGACGGTTTCTTTTACCGGAACATAGCGTTCGGTATAATTTTTACCACTTCTCACGTAAAGCATTTTGCGTTCAAAAAGGATATCGTTTACATCGAGTTGGATGCCTTCGTTTCTTCTTAATCCACAACCGTAAAAGATGCTTAAAAGCACTCGGTCTCTAAGTCCAAAGGCATCATCTTCGGTAGCATCAAACAAGAGCTGCATCTCATGTAAAGTCAATACATCTTTAATGTTTCGTACTTGTTTGGGTGTTTTTACCTCTACCAAAAAACCTCCCTGATGGGTTTGTCTCAAGTAGGTACTGAACCGCTTAATGGCTTGTAAATGCTTACTGATGTAGTTGTTACTTAATCCTCCTTCTCTGCGAAGGTTTACCCTGTTTCGTAAGGCTTCAAAATAGTCATCAATTAGTTCTGCGGTAATGCTTTCTACGTCCGTAATCTCTTTGTTTTCTAACCAAAATAAAAACTCATGAATGTAACGGGGCATACCGTACACACTGCTTTCGGCATATCCGAGTACGCCCAACCATTCTCTATAACCATATTCTAAATGGATGTAATTTTTGCTTCGTAGCTCTTCATGTTTCATAGGGTATCTCTTTTCGTTGTGGAGCAGACCACAGGGGTTAAGCAACTGATTGTAAGTGTCTTTGGTGGTCTGATTTAACAAATGAACCACTGTGAACCATCCGAACCACTAAACCTTAATGGATTTGTGTTTTAATTTATCTAATAAACTGTCTAACACATGATTAATGGAGTGTTGTAGTTGTTGATATTCTTCGTAACTGGTCACTTCATAAGTAAAGCCTCTTGTTTTATTGCCTCCCGTAATTTTGATGTGACCACAGTTGAGTAGCTCAGGTAAATAGCGTTTCAGACTAGATGCTGTTACCTGTAATCCTGTTCTGAGTTCGCCTGTTTTGAACTGTTCTACTTTCTTTTCTTTGAGCCATTTTTTTAAGCGTTCAAAAAAGTTTCGGGTGGGGTCGGCCAGTTCATCTGCTTTCCTGAGTAAAATATCTTTTAAGAGTTTATTTGCCCAAGCAATGTCCTCTAAGGTAGTTTCGATGTACACTTCACCTGTTTGTGTGTCTTTCTTTTGCTCCCTTTGGTATTGGTGGTAAAGGGTAATGATTTCAATAAAGCGTAAGTAGATCCCGTTACTTCTTCTTTTCTTAAAAACTTTTGGGGGTATTTTTAAGTCGGGAGCATAGGGATTAATAACTTTTATAGGTTGAATAATGCGTTGTACATTGCAGAGCAAATGTTGGTATTTGTGTTCTTCGTCTTTATCAACCTTCCCTGCAGATTCTGCTCTTTGGTAGGCCATGATGCGTTCATCTTGCTCGGCACTGCCATCTATGTAAATGAGTAAACTTCGATTGGCATTGTCTTCATAAATACGGCTTTTGGTGGTGCAACCTGCTATACATACTGGTCCACGAACGGTAACTTGTATGGTTTTGGGTTCTCCTTTGGTGTCTCGGATGCTTACTCGCTTACTTATTTTTTGCTTGGTTTGTAGTTCTCGCAGGGGGTACAACACTTCTTGTGCTCCATCCATGTCTTCAATAATGAGAACTTTGTAGGAGATTTCACCTGATTGTAGGTAATACAAAGAGTTACCACTCATGGAAGTAATTTCTAGTTTCCCTTCTTCGGGAATCAGTTTTCCAATGCCATCCTGCAGGTGAGTTTTACCTGTTCCACTTGCTCCAAAACTAATGATGTGCAAAGGCTCTTCGGTAATTCGGCTTAAAAAAACCTGATACATAATAATACGGTTGTATAGTTCACCTACAATGCCTGTTTTACCTAAGTCGGCCATTGTTCGCTCCATGAGCTTGTCCTTTTTTAAGTAACGTTCTGCAGTAGTAAGTTCGTGGGGGGTAATTGCTTCACTTTCTACTTGTGTGGACTGTACTTGACTGATGCGGTTGATTCGATAGTTTTCCAACTCTTCGATTAAATCCATGAGAGCTTCCCGAATGGTTTGTGTTTTCACATCAAGTTGCTCGTTAACTGTTCTAATAAGTCGAAGGAGTTGATCGTTATTGTATAGGTCTATGCTTTGGCGTAAGGGGGCGTAATGGCTGGTTTTTACTTGTATTTTTAGAGTCACTTTCATGCGTTCAAGCCCATTGATTTTGATGCCTCCTAAGATTGTTAAGTGTAGTTTTTGAGTTTCGTACGTTAGGGCTTCGTGGTTATTGCTGTTGAATTTGGGAGCATTAATGGGGTCAGCCTTTTTTGTTGAAACGGCATTTTCATTTGTTGTAGCGTACAAGGTTTTTCTTTCTGCAATTAAACTTTCTAAACAATCGCTGTCATACGTAACATATAGGCTGTTAATGTCTTCTTCTTCGGGGGTGTTAACGGTACTAATTTTCACATTGGGCAATAAAAAGTGAAGCTCTTGTGCATATTTAGCTACGGCTTTTCGACCTGCATCATCTCCATCAAAAAAGAAAATGAGTTCTTCTAGCTCTTTTAATCCTTGAATGGCTTCAATGTGTTCTTGCGTTAAGCGGTTTGTGCCATAAGCTGTCAATACACTATGTTTTTTAGTGATGGAAGGGCATTGCAATAGGCTGGCTCCATCAATAATACATTCAGGAATAATTAATTTTTTGGTGTTTTGTGGAGGATAAGCGGGATATAATCCTTGTGTGTCTTTCAAGTAGTAATGACGAGATTTTTCATTGTCATAGATACTTCGACCATAAAAGCTTACTGTGTTTCCTTGGCGGTCTTTTAAGGGAAATATAACACAGTATTTAGCAAAGGTTTGGTAGCCACCAGAGGGGTTTTTAGTGAGTAGATGCACATTCAGGTAATTGTTGATATACTGACTGTTTTCTCGATGATGAAATTGCCCACTATTGTAGCCCATTTCCAATTGGATTTTGTCTAATTCTCTTTCATTTAAGAAGCTTTTGAGATGTTTACCACTTAATCGAACTCCTGTTTTAAAGTAGTCGAAAGCTTTGTTGAGTGTAGCTATCCTGTCCATAAGAGGAGCTTTCGATTGCTCCACTTTTTTGGGTTCAACTGATTTCTGTTGTTCTTTTTTAGCTTCTTTTT
>CAZLBO010000170.1:0-5733 GCA_964557725.1 uncultured Bifidobacteriales bacterium
AACTTATTCTTCTCAAGTGGTTCCCGACCCTTTTACGGGTAACTTCTCTTTACCGTATGTAAGTGACTTCTCTTTTGTGTTGCCGACAGTGACTCCTAAGTCTTTTGTGAGTACGGATATGGGGTATAATATCAATTTTTATTTATTTCCTAAACTCAAGGTAAGCCTGCGTTTTTCAGGCAAGGTAAAACTTTACTTAGAAACGTTTAAATGGCACTATGTTGATTCTGAGAGTGATGCCTTTGGCTATTATCGCTATAATCAAACGGACAAGCAGTGGTACTTTCAAACGGGTAGGCGGAGCCCCTCGGTAGATAAATTTTACCCCTTATTTTACTCTCAATCGAGAGTGGATTATGAATGGAACCCCGCTGCTTCTTTGAATTATGAATTACCAAATAAAATAAGATTAAAGGCCAGCTATAATTTTTCAAAACATGAATCTACATTAAAAGAAAACCCTAACGTTTATTCAACCTATCAATCTCATAAGATCTATATAGGCGCATATTATAATTTATTTTAAATGATGTATTACTCCCTCCATATCTTAATGTTTTCACTTTTATTAATTAGTTGTCAAAGTACAATTGAAAAGGCTGAGATATTTTTGGAACAGGGGGATTTTAAACGATCCATACATAATTTTAACAAAGCATTAGATGAAGAACCAGAAAGCCTAGAGGCGCGATTGGGTTTGGGGAAGTCGCTTTTGCAGAAGGCGATGTATTTAAACGAGAACAACAGGGATAGGGAAGAAGATTGGGAAAATACTGTTCATGAATTGAACATTATTCACCAACAGTTAAATAATAATGAGACAAAGGAACTTTTGAGTTATTCCTTATTGTTTCTCAGTAAAAAAATAATAGGGAGAGGAGACACTCTTTTAGGGATTAAGAAACTGGAAAAACTATTAGAACAAGATTTTAATCATGTTGAAGCGAGAAATTATAAAGCAATTATTCATCATGATTTAGGTGACTTTCAAACGGCGATTGATTTGTTTTTAGAAAACACAGTGATAGATAGTCTTTCTTCTTCCGCGAGTTTTAATTTGGGGATGCTTTATTGGCAAGATGAAGATTACTTAACCGCTTATGAGTGGTGGATTAAGGCCTTTGAAATCTCTCCACAGGATAAAGAAACAGCTTACTGGATGCTTCAAGCGGAGAAGAAGCTCAAGTGATGAAGTCATACGGGCATAAGCAGGTTCTTTTAGGAGAAGGCTCTTTTGGAAAGGTATATAGAATTTATGATCAAAGTATAGAACGAACGATTATTTTAAAGGTTTTAAAAAGAACAAAATCCACCGATTTGTTACTTGAAGAAGCCAAAGTTCAATCATCAATCAAGTCGAAGCAAATACCCGAAATATATGGGGTGACGGAAACAAGAAAAAATATTTGTATAGAGATGGAGTGGGTTAAGGGGTTGTCACTCGCTTATTTTAACCAACAAGTTTTATTAGAGCCAGAAGAGTACATACAATTGCTATATGGCACTCTCACTGGAATGACAGAACTACATCAAAAGGGTATTGTTCATGGGGATATTAGCCCCGAAAACTTTATTTGTGATATTAATGGAGTGGTTTTTGTGACAGATTTTGGGTTTTCTCATTCTACAGACAAAAAGTCTTTTTCTAATGGAGGAACTCCTGAATATGCAGCTCCCGAGTTGTTACATGGAGGGGAACCACCTAGTTTGAGGAGTGATGTTTATGCATTGGGGGCTATTTGGGTTAAGTTGTTGTTTAATTTTTCAGTAAAAAAAGCCATAAGACTTGATGAACAAATAAACTTAAAGCCTCAAAAAAAAGACGATTTTATAACAAACCCTTTATATCAAAAAGTATGGCCATTATTAATGGGGTGTTTGACGGAAGACCCTAGTAAAAGGTGGGGATCGGTCATGGAACTTAAAAGTCAATTCGATCAAGTGCTGGGCGAAACAGGTGAGGATTGGCAGGAAAAAATAAAACTTGTTTATGCTCCTTTTTTAGCTTCAAAGTTAACCGATGCTGCCCGTGATTATTTATTAGAGTATAAGCAGGAAGATGCGTATTCACTGTTAATGGAAGCCCTAAAGTGGGACATGGATCACTCGAGCGCGTTAAAGTTATTATCAGAGTCAGATTTTTCTAAAAAGAAGGGGCACTCAAAATATCTTTATATTGGGTCTGCTCTTTTGCTTTTCGGGTTATTGGTTGTTTTATTGTTGCCGCCTAAGCGTTCAATCAAACTAACTCTTCCCACTAATGTGAATCAGAATAGAATGGAGAGTGTGAGGGAAGAGATGAAGGCTTTAAAGGTGAAAGCGAAAGTTAATTTGAAGCTAGCAAAAAAAGGGGGATTAGTAGGGACAATACAATTTGTTGGTTTTTCACAAGAGTCAAAAGTATACATCAATAATGTTGCTTATTTAGATGTTTCTCACCCCTTAAAATTAAATGCAGGAGAATTAGAACTTAGGATTCAGGAAAGGGATAGTATTGTATTTAGAAAAAAAATAACCTTGCGTCCCTTTCAGAAATTAGCACTTAACTATAATAATATGATTGAATAATATGAATGACTCCCCCATTAAATACCCTGCTTTATTATCTCAAAGAGTGGGTGAAGACGAGAGGGCTTATGCTCTTCATTCTAGAGTAACCTCCATCGGATCCTTAGAAGAAAATGAGGTTTGCTTAGAAGGGGCAGAGCCTCATCACTTGTGTATTTTATATAACATGGGTGTGCATCATATCAAAAAACTGAGCCCTAAGGCTTTGGTTAAAGTAAACGGAAAAGAATTAAAAGGAGAGGTTCGCTTAACTCATCAAGATAAAGTTACGCTTGAAGGTTGGTCTTTGAGTTACCTTGAAAAACCATTGGGTAAAGATGAGGACTTGCCAAAGTCAAAGGTGCTTTTGAATAGTCCTGTTCAGTTTTACCAAGAGATACTCCAAGCTTTTAAACAAGTGATGATGGAGGATAGTCTCGATAAAGTGTTTCAAAAATTAATTATTACCGTGGCTCGTGTGATTAAATGTGATGGCGTTAATTTGGTGCAAGAGAAAATGGGTTTATTAGACTCATTGGCTGTTTTTCCTGAAACGGCTTCAGGAAAAAGATTTTCTCGAAGTGCGATTGAGGCCGCAAAAGAAATGGACCAAACGGTTTTATTAACAAAGGTCAACTTGGATAGCTTGCCGTTGTCAGAAAGCGTCATGTTTAATGATATTCAATCGGTTTTATGTTCTCCTTTACTGTCAGAAGGGGGAGAAGCACTTGGGTTTTTATATATGGATAGACTTTCTGGTCATCCGAGTTTTACAGAAAAGGATCGTGAACTTTTTGACTCCCTAAGAGATGTATTTTCCATCTTGATATTTAATGCGAAACAAAAGGAACAACAAAAGGATACCATTAAAACATTACAGTCTAATAAGGGCAAAGGGTTTAGTCAGCCACTGTGTGAAGATGAAGGTATGCGGTTGTTGTATGTTGAAGCTAAAAAGCTGGCTTCAACGGAAATTAGTATTCTTATTAATGGAGAAACAGGGACAGGAAAAGAGGTTTTATCTAAGTATATTCACTCTATAAGCCCCCGTAAAGAGGAGAAGTTTATTGCTGTAAATTGTGGAGCAATTTCAGAAACTTTAATTGAAAATGAATTATTTGGACATGAAAAAGGGGCTTTTACAGGTGCGGATCAACAAAAAATAGGAATTTTAGAGTCAGTAGGGGCAGGAACCTTGTTGTTGGATGAAGTGGGGGAGTTGCCACTGGAGTTACAGGTAAAGCTGTTGCGGGTTTTACAAGAAGGGGAGATAAGAAGGGTAGGGGGAACTGAATTAATTAAAGTGAACTTTAGACTCTTGTCTGCGACCAATAGAAACCTAGAGGACGAAGTAGAAAAAGGGCGGTTTCGCTCGGATTTATTTTATCGATTGAATGTAGTTGTTTTAACATTACCTCCTTTACGAGAACGGAAAAAGGATGTGATTGTTTTATCAAAATATTTTATTAATTCTTATTCTGCTCAATATGGTTTGACAGGTAAAGTGTTAGGCAAGCAAGCAGAAAAACAAATGCTAAGTTATGCTTGGCCAGGAAACATTAGAGAGCTAGAAAATAAAATCCACAAGGCTGTGATTGTAGGCACAAGCCAAACGATTAAACCAGAAGATATTGGTTTGCAATTGGATGCTCCATCCCCTGTACTTTATTCTGGAGACGCTTCAGGCAATTTAAAGGCTGTCAGAGAAGCGGCGGAAAAACAATGCATAGAAAATGGTCTTGAGGAATACTCGGGGAATATCAGTTTTACAGCTAAACAGTTAGAGGTGGATAGAAAAGTTTTGACTCGGTTAATTGAAAAACTAGGGATTGATGTGAAGAAGTATAGGTAGGTGGTTTACCCCCTTAATGCAAAAAAGCCCCATAAAGGGGCTTTTTATACAATCTACTAAACTGGCTGCTCAAGTAGGACTCGAACCTACGACCGAACGGTTAACAGCCGTTTGCTCTACCAACTGAGCTATTGAGCACCGGTTTAGTAGACTGTCATTTCGACGAGGCAAAAATACGCTCGACCGATTAAAAATTCAAGGCTTTTTCCTCATTTTTAGGAAAAAAAATGAATATCTGGAAATGAGCCACAAAAAATGACTATTTATATTTGAATTGTTGCTTTTCGTCACCTAAAAGAGAGCCACGAGACTAAAAAACAGAAGGTGAGATACCGAAACCTCTAATATTTTGCAATGAAGTGATTTATTCTTTTAAAATTTGGATGAATTCCGCTATTTTTGATAAAAAAAAAGATATAGAAGATAAGGAAGAAATGATGGACTTGAAAAAGACAATTGGATTTGAAAATCAGGAAAGTGTGATGGACTCCCCTGATGATTTAGTGAGAATAATTAACCTAAAATTATTTTCCACAGGGCTTCCTACTTATGAAAAGATGGAGCTTCCGGAACTTTATGAAGCGGCTAGTAGCTTGGTTATAAAGTTTAAAGAGAAGTCACGGTTACTTTCAAACTATTTATGTCCTGTCGATAGACGGATTCAAAACTTTATAGACAAAAGCTTTAAAGACACCGATCTTGATGGCAAGGTAAAAGTCCCTGCGACAACCTTTCACTTAGATAGGCATGGACTTGCACGGGGCGTTAGCTTACCTCCTGATAAGAATAGTTTTGAATCGGAGTATGTTAGCTCTCACCGAGTTTTACAAGGGGTACTTCACAATCCGAGAAGCGATAGAAGAACGACTAAAAATACTTTTCATATTGCAGAAGGTGGGCCTCTTATTCAAGCGGATAAGGTTGCCATTCCCAAATATGTATTTGGTCGTTTATTAGAAGAGGCGTTTCGTCCTCCTAAATCTTTAATGGAACTTCCCTTTACCTCTACCCAAAGTAAAAAGGCAAAAACTTTTACTTCTATGTATCTTCGCCCCATTGTTAGCCCCGAAGTGGCGGGGGTGTCGTCGGCACGTTCTATGGAAATTCGTTTTTTTGCACCTGGTGGGTTGGTTAGTAATCTCGATTTTGTTGAATCAATTTTTGGCAATGCAGGAGACCCTTATTTACCCAAAAATGATGCGGCCCTAGATGTAGAGGGATTTACAGGGCATACAGGTTGCGTTATTTTAGCTCCACATTTACCGTTGTTAACCAAAAAAGAATTAGGCTTACCAGAATATAAGGATGCCACGGAAAGGCAACGATTACAAGGG
>CAZLBO010000171.1:0-5683 GCA_964557725.1 uncultured Bifidobacteriales bacterium
CAAACCAATAGAAATTCAAATCCGAACGAAGGAAATGGATTTGACGGCAGAATATGGGATTGCAGCCCATTGGGCTTATAAAGAAGGTAAGCAGACAGACAAGGTAAAGAATGAGTCCGAGTGGTTAAGTCAATTTATGGAGTGGCAACATGACATTAAAGACTCCTCGGAATTTATGGAGTTCTTTCGAATTGATCTCAAAACAGAAGATATTTATGTCCATACTCCTAAAGGAGATGTGATAACCTTACCCAAAGGGGCAACGGCTTTGGATTTTGCCTATGCGGTGCACACAGAGGTAGGGGAACATTGTATTGGAGTTAAAATTGATGGAAAGGCTTGCCCTTTGGGTAAGGTCTTACAAACAGGATGTACCATAGAGGTTTTAAAGTCATCTTCCCAACGGCCTTCTCGTGATTGGTTGCGAATGGCAACGACCTTTAAGGCTAAAAATAGAATTAGACGGTGGCTTAAAAATGAGATGCGTGAGAAGAGTGTTCAGTTGGGCAAGGAGTTACTTGAACGAGAATTCCAAGTTCAAAAAACCCCTGAGGACGCACAAAAGAACTTGTTGCCTTACAAAGAAAAATTTGATTGTGATTCTTGGGAAAAGTTGTACTTCCAAATTGGCAATGGAGAGATTACCCTAGGGACGCTTTCCCATTTTGTGAGTCTTCAGGATCCTAAAAAATCAAAAGGTGTTTTTAAACGGGTTGGTTTTAAAAAGAATAAGACTAAAGCGACGGCGGTTATGGTTTCGGATATGAGTGATATTCTCGTTCGATTTGCAACTTGTTGTCAGCCTTTGCCAGGGGATAGCATTACGGGGTACTTAACAAAGGGTAGGGGGGTTTCTGTCCATCGAGCAAATTGCCCCGATGGCTTACAATTACTCAAAACCGATAAAGACAGGGCGGTACCTGTGGCGTGGAAGAAGGTAGATTCTAAGAAGTTTGAAATTTTTATTGAGGTCAAGGCAAAGGACAAAAAGGGTTTGCTCAATGAAATCACACAAGTTTTCTCAAAATTTGGTGTCGGTGTGGATAGAGCTTCTATCGCAACGGTTAATGGAGTGGTCCGAAATCGCTTTAAATTAAAAGTATCTGGCCTTCACCAGTTGGATCAAGCCTTTCTTGAGTTAAAAAAGATTAAGGAAGTGAGCTCAATTATTCGAAAAAAGCCTCATTCGGAGACTGATGAAGAGATTGAGGGAGATTAATCGCTTAAAATTTCGCAAATTAACAAAATTGGCCAGAAGAGTCATTATTCCTGCTTGATAGCTGTTTCTATTTTTAGTAGGTTTGCCCCAAAATTTTACCATTCTCTCAACAAAAGAAGCAGACATGAGACCTTTAGACAATTTAAGAAACATCGGAATTAGTGCTCACATTGATTCGGGCAAAACGACCCTCACAGAAAGAATTTTATTTTATTCAGGCATTATTCATGCAATTCATGAAGTTCGTGGAAAAGATGGCGTAGGAGCCACCATGGATCACATGGAATTGGAGAAGGAACGTGGAATCACGATTACCTCTGCGGCGACTCATTGTCACTGGAAAGATATTAAAATCAATATTATTGATACTCCTGGGCACGTTGATTTTACAATTGAAGTAGAACGGTCATTGCGTGTACTTGATGGGGCTATTTTGGTTCTCTGTGGTTCTTCAGGGGTTCAGTCACAATCCTACACTGTAGATAGACAAATGAACCGTTACAGTGTTCCCCGTGTTGCTTTTATCAATAAATTAGATAGAACAGGAGCGGATCCTTTTAAAGTGATCGATCAGTTAAAAGATAAGTTATCTCATAATGCGGTTGCCATGCAAATTCCTATTGGATTAGAAGATAAATTAGAAGGTGTGGTTGATTTAGTGAAAATGCGTGCTTTCCGATTTTTAGGGGAAAGTGGAATGGACATTGTTGAAGAAGATATTCCTGCTGATTTAAAAGAGTTAGCGGATGAACGCAGAGAGATATTATTGGATTGTTTATCTAATTTTTCTGATGAACTAATGGAACTTATGTTAGATGAGAAAGAGATTCCTGATGAATTGGTGATTAAAGTCACCAGAGAAGCAACGATTGCCTTAAAAATGACTCCTGTTTACATGGGTTCAGCTTTTAAAAATGTGGGTGTTCAATTGCTTTTAGATGCCGTCGCAGACATTTTACCTAATCCTTATGATATTGATAATAAAGCCTTAGATATTGACGATGATGAAGCAGAAATAATTCTTAAATCAGATGAAACAGAACCTTTGGTGGCTTATGTCTTTAAGCTAGAAGATGGACGTTTTGGTCAATTGAGTTATATGCGTGTTTATCAGGGAAAGATTCAAAAAGGTAAGCCTATTTATAACATGACAAGCACTAAAAAACACAGTGTGGGTCGTTTAGTGCGTATGCATTCTAATAACATGGAAGATATTAGTGAAGCGGGTGCTGGCGATATCGTAGCTTTGTTTGGAATTGATTGTGCCTCTGGTACTACTTTTACTGATGGTAAATTAAATGTGAACATGACTTCGATGCATGTTCCTGACCCTGTTATTGATTTAGTGATTGAAGCGAAGGACAGAGATAGTTTGTCTAACTTGTCAAAAGGCATCAATCGCTTCTTAAAAGAAGATCCTACTTTTAAAGTGAAGTTTGATGAAGAAAGTAATCAAACTATTATCTCCGGAATGGGTGAGCTTCACTTAGAAGTATATATCGAAAGATTAAAAAGAGAATACAACGTAGAGCTTACGACTGGGAACCCACAAGTTGCTTATCGCGAAACGATTGCAGTACGTTCAGAGTTTAATTACACACATAAAAAGCAAACAGGTGGTTCGGGACAATTTGCACGAATCGGTGGTTTTATTGAACCAAATGATGAAGCTGAATATGAATTTATCGACAAAATTGTGGGTGGTTCTATTCCTAAAGAATTTATTCCTAGTTGTGATAAAGGCTTTAAGGCTGCCATGGAAAATGGGGCTTTGATTGGCTTTCCTGTACTCAATGTTGCTTGTACTATTAATGATGGGGCGACTCACCCTGTGGATTCTAGTGATATGGCCTTTCAGTTAGCAGCACGTTCTGCTTTTAAAGAAGCCTATTTAAGAGCTAGTCCTACTATTTTAGAACCGATGATGAAGGTAGAAGTAGAGACTCCTACAGAATTCCAAGGTTCTGTATTGGGTAACTTAAATCAGCGTCGAGGAATGATTTTAGGAACCACTGAAAGTGAAAAGTTCTCACAGATTGAATCGGAAGTTCCTTTATCTGAAATGTTTGGTTATGCAACAGAGCTTCGTTCTTTGACTCAGGGAAAAGCAGAGTTTACCATGGAATTTTCCAAGTACGCTCCTGTTCCTAAAAGCATTAGTGCTGAATTGATGAAGAAGTACAGTACTGGTAAATAACAGACATTTTTACTTAAAATTCTTATTAAAAGCTCGACTTATTCAAGTCGGGCTTTTTTTATTAGATTGATTTTATGGATATTCAAGAACATGTCTCCTTAGCTCCTTATACCTCTTTTAAGGCAGGGGGAGCGGCACGTTATTTTTGTGTTCCTACGTCGCAAGCCGATTTTAAAACAGGACTCTTATGGGCTAAAGAGCATGCACAGCTTTAATTTGTGTTAGGCAAAGGTTCTAACTTGGTTTTTTCAAATAGGGGCTTTCAAGGCTTAGTGATTTATACGGCTCCTTATTTTTCAAAAATTACTTGGGAGGGGAGTCGAGCGGTTTGCGATGCAGGGGCTTTGACTTATACCCTTGTGAGCCAGTCTGTTAAGGGAGGCTATGCAGGAGTACAAAAGTTAGGGGGGATTCCCGGAACCGTAGGCGGTGCAGTTTATATGAATGCAGGCGCTTATGGGCAAGAAGTGGAAACTTCTGTTGAATGGGTACGTTCTTTGACTTTAGAAGGTGAATTGAGAGAACGGAATAGGAGAGAGTGTCAGTTTGAATACCGTCATTCCCTATTTTGGAATCTTTCTGAATATATTGTAGAAATTGGATTAAAATTTAATTCAGGGGAAAGAAAAAATTTAGAATTAGAAATGAAAAATTCTTTGAGTCACCGCAAATTACACCAGCCATTGAGTTTGCCTAACTCGGGTAGTGTTTTTAAGCGTCCTCAAAATTTATTTCCTGGTCAAGTGATTGAAGAAGCAGGGTTAAAGGGGTTGCGAAAAGGAGGGGTTGAAGTTTCTCCTTTGCATGCAAACTTTATGATTAACCACGGGGGAGCTATGGCGCAAGATCTTTATGATTTGATTGAAGAGGTAAAGGCAAAGGTTAAGGCTCATAGTGGAGTTATTTTAGAACGAGAAGTTTTTTTGATTGGAGATTTTTTACCTTGGCCGAGGTAAGCGTTATTTTACCGACTTATAATCGGGCTCATTTGCTTAAGCGTTCACTTGATTCTGTTCTTATTCAAAAGGATGTTGATTGGGAGCTTATTATTGTGGATGATGGTTCCGATGATGCGTCGGAAAATATTTATAAGGAAACCATTGAGGATTCGCGAATTAAAATTTTTCGACAAACAAATAAAGGGGTAAGTGCGGCTCGTAATAAAGGGGTAGCGGAGTCAACAGGTAAGTATTTAGCTTTTATTGATTCAGATGATGAATGGATGAAGGGCAAATTAAGGGCACAATTAGATTTTGCAAAAAGTTCTCCTTTTGTAATTCATCAAACCTGTGAGCGTTGGATTCGTCGTGGTGTGCGTGTGAACCCTCCTCGTCATTCGATAAAGCAGGGGGGGGATATTTTTAAGGCTTCTTTAGCTCGTTGTATGATTACACCTTCTTCTGTTTTTTTGACTCGTGATTTATTTGAGGAAATGAATGGCTTTGATGAGTCTTATCCTGCTTGCGAGGATTACGAGCTTTGGCTTCGTATAACAAGTGCTTATTCTGTGGGGCTTTTGAATCAAGAATATCTTATTCGTTATGGTGGTCATGAGGATCAACTTTCGGCTCGTTATCCTGCCATGGATGTTTTTAGAATTAAGGCGATGGATAAATTTTTAAGGTTGAATGATTATTCTGATGAACAGAAGGTTTATGTTGTTGATGTTTTGCTGAAGAAGTTGACTGTGTATTGTAAGGGGTGTGCTAAGCGGGGGAAACTGAAAGAGGTGGCTTGGTGTGAAGGGTTGTTGGAGCGGTGGGGATAGTACCAATCCGTCATTCCGGCTTGCCCGGAATCGCAATGCTTATACCGTGACAAAGCAACTTGCCACTAGCCTGTCATTCCGGCTTGCCCGGAATCCTCTGTTCCCCACGTCGTCATTCCGGCTTGACCGGAATCGCTCTTATAACATTGTTTTGTTGTTTTATGGGTTGCTGTTTTGTGGGCTTGCGCAGCCCACACCTGCGCCCCTTTTTCGCCGGCACCCAAAAGGGGGAAAAGTGCCTTTTTGGCTCTTCAAAAAGTGGCCAAAACTCAGGGGTGGGTTGAGGGTGTGGTTGTGACTGAGGGGGGCTGTGTTTGGTTTTCTTTTGAAGGGGTTTTGGAGAGACCCACCCCTTCAGACAATTGACCACTTTTTGAAGAGTGGGCTTACTTGGGGGGAGGGACTGAAAGAGGTGCCTCAAAATATGCTTACTTAAATTATCGTGTTGGACTAAAAGTAATGTCTGAATATCTTGGAGAGGTATCGTCAAAAAAGGTAG
>CAZLBO010000172.1:0-5669 GCA_964557725.1 uncultured Bifidobacteriales bacterium
AAACAATTGAGTAACAGTTTAGTCGGATTTCACAAATGCCTACCAGCCGTTAGGCATTTTATTTCCAAAGGATACTTAGAAAAAGATATGGCTAGTGAATACGCAACGCTTTTTGAAATCCGAGCTCGAAGATTAAAACTTCTTTGAGTCATTCTATCTGGACATCGCTTCCCATTCTTACATCGGAATGTAAAAAATCCTTGTAAGACAAAGCGATTCCTTCTTTCAATGAAGTCTGAGGCTTCCAACCCATCCCTAAAAGCTTAGAGACATCTAACAGTTTTCGAGGGGTGCCATCAGGCTTTGAAGTATCGTATACAATCTCCCCCTTGTATTGAATAACCTCTGCAATAGTCTCCGCTAATTGCCCGATAGAAACCTCTTGCCCACTGCCAACATTGATGGTTTCATTTTTATCGTAGTTTTCCATTAAGAAGATACAAGCACTAGCTAAATCATCTACATAAAGAAATTCCCGTTTTGGTTTACCCGATCCCCAGACAATATAGGAGGGGTCATTATTTTTTTCTGCCTCATGTATTTTGCGAATAATAGCCGGCAATACATGAGAGTTCATTAAATCATAATTGTCATTGGGGCCGTAGAGGTTGGTGGGCATACAGGAAATAAAGTGAGTGCCATATTGCTTGTTGTAGGCCTCACACATTTTTAAACCTGCTATTTTAGCAAGGGCGTATGATTCATTCGTCGGCTCTAATTCACCTGTTAAAAGAGCCTCTTCTTTAATGGGTTGTGGAGAGAGTTTGGGGTAAATACAGGAGCTTCCTAAAAAGAGAAGCTTTTTAACACCCGAGAGGTAAGAGATATGAATTAGGTTATTTTGAATGCAGAGGTTGCTGTAGATAAAATCGGCAGGGTATGTATTGTTTGAATAGATACCCCCTACTTTAGCCGCAGCAAAAAAGACGTACTCCGGTTTTTCTTTGGCAAACATGCCGTAAACAGCACTTTGATTGGTTAAATCAAGCTCCTTGCTAGAGTGACCGATAATATTTTTATAGCCCTGTTTTTGTAATTCCCTTGCAATAGAACTACCCACCATGCCGTGAATCCCTGCAATGTATATTTTGTCATTTTTTTTCATTATGTCCCCTAATCAATCATCTTTAAAAAATGGGTGATAATAGAGTATATGATTAATCAGTAGGAAGGATAAAGTGAAATGTTACTTCAATAACAGATAAATGGTCAGCAACCAAACAGGGGATAAAATAAGGGTAAAAAAGACTAAGTTTTTAATAAACAAGTTTTCGACAATTGTTTGATGGTAATTTTGTGCACGGTTGAGGGTGTGCATCAGTGAACTTGTCTTTAAAGGAAGAGGGAGAATGTCATAAGCGCCTTCACCTAATTGGAAATAGGCTTGTTCTTGATCCTTTTTTTGAGCCGCAATAAGTACAATGGCATTTTTTCGGATAAGTTTAACCAGCTTAAAAAGACGCTTAGTAAAAATCCGTAAAATGGGGTAATCAATAATCAGAATGGATTGCTTTTGAGCCCTAAACTTCTGAATGCCTTCAATGCGACTCTTTGCCTCTTCGACAAAGTAACCGTATCCAGAAAGTAAGGTGACTAAGCTGTAACGAAGCTCAGCGTTTTGACTGATGACTAAGACTCTGTGTCGGTTAGAAGTTGCCATTATTAAATCGGCTCCCTTTTTAATTCTAGATCCGTAGGCGGAAGCTCTGTATCAGTGGCTTGATACTCCACTTGGTGGTACATTTCTTTGTTATTCAACCGCTTAGCCATAAGGGCAATTAATTCAGGGATTCGAGCAGGTTTGTAAACAGGAACAATATTTTTAAACCCTTGGGGTGGGGCTTGAACTAAGCGGAATTGCTGCCTGGTGGCAATAAGAAAGACAGGGCACTCTTGCACCTCGGAAAGCCTTAAAGCTTGCTTCCAAGTTTCCTTAAAATCTCTTAAAAGATCATTGTGAACAATGATAGCGGAAAAGTCCTTTTTTTCCTTTACACTATGTGGCCAGTCAATGTTGTGATAAGAAAATTTATATTGTTGAAAATGCCTGAGGGATGTGTAAAAAAGATCATCGGATTGAATCACACCTACTTTATGCTTGGGTTTTGCTTGGCGTCTAGGTGCGGTGAGCCAGTTTGTTTTTCCTAAATAACTTAATCGATTAAGAATTAAGGTAAGGGTAATCATTAAATAACAAAGAGAAATAATTTGTATTCCAGTGCTGTTTCTTGAAATGATAATAGCAACAGACCCCATGGAAGCCGCCACCATAGATAAAAGCAAGGTCGTTTGAATATGTGACATGCCAAAATGAACTAAACGGTGATGAAGATGCTCATTATCTGCTTGGAACATTTTAACCAAGCTATTTTTAAAGCTTCGATTAATTTTTGATTGTTTACGTTTAAAACGACGAACCATTGCAACTGAAATGTCAAAGATGGGGTAGCCGACAATGAGAAGAGGAGCGAAAATCGGCAGGTGAGTGGTAGGGAGGTTGGTGGCGATAATAGATAAGACAGCTAACATCGCTCCAAAAAACAAAGAGCCCGTATCTCCTAAAAAGGATTTACTTTCATCGCTCATATTGTGAATTAAAAAACCAGAAGTAGTGCCACTTAAAATCACGCAGATTAAAACAAAAGCAAAAGCTCCTGATGCATTAAACAGAATAGCCAAGGTTGTAAAAGCAATAATGCTCACAATAGAAGCTAAACCGTCTACCCCATCAATAATGTTAAAAGCATTCATAACCCCAACAATCCAGATAACGGAGAGGAAGCTTCCTGCTAATCCGATGGAAAAGGAGTAATCGAAAAGATGAATGGTTTCGAAGCGGATGTCAAAACCGAAAACAAGAATAGCAGCCAATAAAAATTGAAAACCAAATTTAACTTTGTAATTCAATTGAAAAATATCGTCTAAAGTACCTACGGTGAGTATGAGAATTGAAATAATGGAAAAAATGGCAACATTTGAAAGTGAAAAGCCTGTAAAGGTATCCAAGAAAAAGAGTGAAGCGGTACCAAGCACCCCAAAACAAAAAATAACACCTAATCCTCCAATACGGGGGACAATGTTTTGATGAACTTTTCTGGTATCGGGGGGGTCTTGAAAATAGCTTGCTAATGGGCTGCGGATCAAAAAGTAAAGTAGACCCACTGAAAAAAAGAAGGATACCGAGAATAAAATAAATATAGTTTGAGTCATCTTCTTTTTCTATTAGGCTCTTTCAGGAACGTTTTCTTCTCTACTGTCATATAACACTTTTTTTAATATAGCTGTTATGTTCATTCTGTGCAAGATATTTGAAAGAATTACTTCAATAGAACCCCCATTTTTAAGGGTGAATAATGTTAATATTATATAATTCATTTATTTATCTTATTACCAATGAAATCATCTTTAGCATATTGTTTTAATGGCACTGGTGCAAGCCCTATTTGTGCCTTGTGTGTTGGTTTTTTAAGTAGCACATGCATAAGTTAATTATGAAATTAGGCTTTTTATGGGGGTTGCTTTTCGCTCTTCCTATTTGCCTTATGGGGCAAGTTCTCTTCCCTGAAAAGAATAATGATTTTGGGCTTTTGCCAGAGAAAGGAGCTTCTCATGCGTCACTCAATAGCTCCTGGCCTGTGGCCTGTGGAAGTTATGAACAATCCAAAGACAGCCTCAAGTTATTATCCCCCAATAAATGCCTTTCTTCAAGTAAAAAGTTCAACTTAAACTTAAACGGGGCTTTATCCACTCAAACCCATGAAAAGAGGTTTCCTTTGGGAGAAGTGCTGGATAATTTAGGGAATTCATCAAATTCTACTTTGGTTTTTAGGGTGCATCCAGAAACAGGGAGGCAATGGAATAATTTGCAGCCTGTACTTCAAACGGAGTTAGGAGTCTTTTTTTCTCCGCAGCTCTACGCCCACCTTAAAATCAACTTGCAGAGAAATCTGGATGCTTGGCATGACGACCCCATTGGCCTGAATCTTCCTAAAAGTACTGATGAACTCAATATCAATGAGCCTTCCTTGGGTTACTTTCTTTGGCAATCATCAGTATTGGATGCTATTGTAGGGCGATTCCCGGTGCATTGGTCTCCAAGTCCTTCTTACGGATTAGCATTGAGTCAATCGGTTCCCTATCATGATGGACTCCACCTTCGGTTAAAAAGTAAAATGCTTCATTACCTTTATTTTGTTTCGGGCTTTAACCCTTGGCTCTCGGGTACTCCTGACAGCTTTAATGGAAGTTATCCCGTAGGTTCAGAAGAGTATTTACAAAGGAACCCTGGTTTAGGGGGGTCAAGTAGGGATTATAATTCACGAAACAGAGTGTATGTAGAACCTTATAAAACCCTTTTTGCTCATCGATTAGAGCTTCATTCGCCTTATCTTACTCTTGGGCTTTCGGAGTTTGAATTAATTGGAGGCAAGGTGCCTAGTTTGCGAGATGGGAGTCCGTTAATTGCTTTTCACAATAATTTTAACGATGGTTATGCGAATGGAGCGGTTTCTTTAGACATAAAGGCAAAGCTTCCGTATGAGAGTGAGTTATTTGGAGAGACATTTATTGATGAAGTTCATGAGGCTGATAATAAAGGGAACCCCACGACCCTTGGTTTAATGCTGGGGTTTAAAAATAGTTTATCTTTTAAGGGCAAGGGGTTAACACAAGCCCTTCACTGGATAAAAACAGACCCTATGTTATACAATAACACTCGTCCTTACTTGAAGTTGACCTCCCGAAACATCATTAAAAGTAATTACATCCCCTTAGGCTCAAACCCTTTTGTCGATACCTATGTGATTGATTACCCTTTGGGTTACTTTCGAGGCCCTGATGCACTTGACTTTTGGTATAATGCCCAGCTTACTTTAAGCAATGCTTTTGCTGTGCAAGTTTCTGCTGCATGGTTGCAAAAGGGAGTACAAGATACTTATAGCGTATTTACTCAATCTACAAAAGAGACTCCAACGGGTGAGGTAGAAGAAGAATTCCGCTTTTCTTTTTCTACAGTCTATACATATAAGCAGTGGCAATTTAATTTGGGGTATCACATACAAAATATCAGCTCTGAAAATAATGTGAAAGATGCGGATATTGTTCGCTCACAAGTAACTTCTAGTTTAAGATGGGATTTTAGTTTAGCTCATTAAGGGGGAAGGGGACTCGAGGGGGAGTTTTATTTCTTTTTTTATTAGGGTGGTTGTTTGAAGGTGAGGTTATTTTTTTTTGATTTGTGGGCTTTCGCAGCCCACTCCCGCGCCCCTTTTTCGCTGGCCCCAAAAAGGGGGAAAAGTGCCTTTTTAACTCGGTTTTTTTGGTGGAAGGGAACTCAGGGGTGAGGTTTTCATTTTTTTGATTAAGGTGGTTTGTTGCTTTTAAGCTGTATTTTTTAGTACCGTACGGCCAGCATGCTGGCCTTTCCTCTCCCCTTCAAACAACCCTTCCCCTTTCAAAAGAAAGCACGAGTCACGAAAAACACACACGGACACACAAACACACAAACACACGAACTCACGAACCCCACGAACCCCACGAACCCCACGAACCCCACGAACCCCACGAACCCCACGAACACCAAATTTCCTCAGATGTGCAGTAGATTCCAGGCGCCACCGCCCGAAGCGTACATCTGTACGTGAGGAAGGTTGCAACGCAGAAGATGCTGT